>JAFLLC010000017.1:6302-17239 GCA_019162745.1 Deltaproteobacteria bacterium
TAGCGCCAACAGCACCGTTGGTTCCGGCAGCGCCAGTAGCGCCAACAGCACCGTTGGTTCCGGCAGCGCCAGTAGCGCCAACAGCACCGTTAGTTCCTGCTGCACCTGTTGCTCCCGTTGCACCAGCAGGACCGGTAGCGCCAACCGTTCCGTTTGTTCCATTAATTCCGGCTGGCCCTTGCAGGCCAACTGGAGCGGCACAACTCCAGCTTGACGATGCGCTGCTGTATTTAAGTATCTCACCATCGGCGCAAACCTGATTCAGCTTGTCGGCTCCCATCGCCCTGAAGCTATAGGGCACCGATGCGAGTTCCTGGCGTGGAGTCATTTCCGGATCGCTGTTGACCGCTACACCCAGATAGTAAACCGTATCAAACGGAAGAGCTATCGGCGTGACGCTCCCCATGAGGACGCTATAGACACCGTTGACTACGGGAACGGTTGACTGGTACTCACTCCAGAGAGCCGTGCCGCCGACAGGAGCGCTATAGAGCGTTAGAGTCATGGCTACCGGCGTATTGACCGGTGCGCTATTGCTGCCGCTCAGATACCCCTGGTAGTTGATGGTTGATGGCGGAGCAGCCAACGCCTGAGAGACGACGAGAAAAATGGTGAGCGCGAGTACGGCAAGGGTTTGTTTCATGATAAGCCTCCACGGTTCGACAGTTATATGAATGATGGTTTTATGTAAGTGGCAATGTCTGTCAGCCTCGTGTGCCGTCAGCTCGGCAAAGACCCGGATCAAGGTGCCCTGCAAACTCGGTGATGCAATCCAGATCTAGGCCGGAGAGCAACCGCAACTCGATCTGCGACAGTGGATATCCTTCCTGCATGCTCGCTGTCTGTAGCGATTCAATCGCCTGACAAAGGAACCGTCTGTCGGTTATCATTCTGCCAAGTATCCGTTCAACCGCTTCCTGTGACATACCTGCCTCCCGTTAGCACACATTCCTGTCCTGAATGGGACAATTGTCCCTTTACGACAGCGCCTTACAGGGCTATGACGCGAAATCTGTGCCAGATATGAGAATTGAGCTATATCAGTGTGTTACGTGGATTTAACGCGTGAGGATTGTCCGATACTGGACATATTGTCCCAAATAGGACATCTGTAGCCTGCGGGGGGATTTGCTTGTAAATTTCAGTAAAACAGCTTGCGGGAAGCTTTCAGCAGACGTGCGGCAGAGGATTTGTTGTTATTGCATTTCTCCATAGCCCACTCAACGATGTGACGGTTGACAGCATCAAGCGAGAAATCTTCGGCGGTGAATGATAAATTGATGGCGATCCGGTCAGTGGCCGGCTCATCCCGGCAGGAGCCGGACTGGTGCAGACGCAGGTGCTCGGGCTGGATCAGCTCACTATTGGTGACAATGGTGGCATATTCAAGCAGGTTACGTAGTTCGCGCACGTTGCCGGGCCAGTCATGGGCAATCATCAGGTCGAGCGCGGCCTGTGAAAGACCGGGGAGTGGCCTCCCCTGATGCTGCCTGAAAACGTTAAGAAAATGGTCGGCAAGCTGCGGGATATCTTCGCGGCGTTCCCGCAGCGGAGGAATGGTGATCGGAAAGATGTTCAGGCGATGGTAAAGGTCGCGCCGGAAGGTTCCCTGGTTACAGCATTCGTCAAGATTGCGGTGAGTGGCGACGATGATCCTGAAGTTGGCGGCTACCTGCCGGTCAGAGCCGACCTTTTCATAGACCCGTTCTTCCAGAAGGCGCAGCAGTTTGGATTGGAGAGACAAAGGCATATCGCCGATCTCGTCCAGAAAAAGGGTGCCGCCATGGGCCAGGCTGCATTTCCCCTCTCGTTCCCGGTCGGCTCCCGTGTAGGCACCCTTCAGATGACCGAACAGCTCGCTTTCCAGAAGGGTTTCCGGTATGGCGGCGCAGTTGAGCGCAACAAAACGTGTCATGCTCTTCCCGGAGGAGATGTGGATGGCACGCGCCAGCACCTCTTTGCCAACTCCGCTCTCACCAAAAATTGAGACGGTGGTGTGGGGGGATGTTGACACCTTCTGCGCTGCAGCCAGTATGCCGCCCATTACCGGCGATCTGCTGGTCATGCTTTGGAAGCTGTATTTATTCCGCTCGGAATCCAGCATCCGGTTGTAACAGACTCGTAACTGGACGTTTTTCAGTAACCGCTCCACCACCACGAGCAGTTCTTCCCGGTTAAGCGGTTTAAGCAGGTAGTCGTCCGCTCCCTCTTTCATCGCTGCCACGGCGCTGTCGATGCTGCCGTTGGCGGTGATCAGTATAAAAGGGAGCACCGGATGGAGGATACGTATTCGGCGTAGCAGTTCAACTCCATCCATTTCCGGCATGACCATGTCGGACAGCACCAGATCAAAGTTTCCCTTTTCAAGTTCTTCCAAAGCTTCGGTCCCACCGGCAACGCAGGTAGTTTGATGATCTGCGTCATCGAGATAACCCTTGATCATAAAGCGAAAACTCTGTTTGTCGTCAACTACCAGTATTCGTGCACTGCGGTTCATTGGCCTATCCTTATCATAAGTTGCTCCACCGTCCGCTGCAGTTGGTCTGGTGTCGCCGATGGAGCATTCTGCTGCAGCCACTCTGCCAGTTCGGACGAGTCCCGGTTTTTCAGGTGACCGCAGAGTCCTTTCAACGTATGGGCGCAGCGACTAAGTTCGTCGCGATTATCCCGTTCAAGGGCAACCTGCAAGCTCTGCAACTCGTCGTTAATATCTTTCAGCAGCAACTCCCGGTACTGCCGGGCGCGTTCAGGGTCTTTACCCAGATCGTTGCTTGTCTGAACGTTTAGCAGATATTTGTCACCGAGCGGCACCGCTATGGCCTCCTCACAATGTGCGGCAATGACTCTTGCCAGTTGTTCGGGGATTACCGGTTTTGAGAGTACCGCGTTAATGCCGACAGAGAGACAGGCTTCGCGGGTGGCTGTGTCGGCATCCGCGGTTATGGCGATGATCGGCACCGGCATTTCAGAGCGCTCTTGTTCCCGAAGTCTGATTCGGCGAGCAACTTCAATGCCGTCAATACCAGGCATGCGAATATCCAGCAAGATCAGATCGAAGCGTTGCTGCTCCATAGACTGCAACGCCTGCCAGCCATCTTCTGCAAGAATAACCTTTTGGCCCCACATGGCCAGAATATCGCCCAGCAGGCGGCGGTTGAAATCGTTGTCTTCGATGACCAGCACCGTTCCGGCCGAAAGGACGGCCGCTGTAGTAAGTGTCTCCGGCACTGCATCGGTTTTCCGAAACGGCAGTTCAACGAAAAAGCAGCTCCCTTCACCTTCCTGACTCTCTACAGTGATATTTCCGTGCATCATTTCAACCAGATTGTGGACAATGGCCAAACCGAGTCCGGTGCCGCCATATTTGCGGGTGATGGTCGGATCAAGCTGTCTAAAGGGGATAAAGAGCTGGTCACGACTCTGCTCAGGGATACCAATACCGCTGTCTCGCACCTCGAAACTGATGAGAGGAGGTGCTTCATCATCACCCGGATTTGCAACTTTGATACGGCAGGAAATCGCGCCCTTCTCGGTAAATTTGACGGCATTGGCAAACAGGTTGGAGAGGATCTGCCGGAGGCGGACGGGATCGCCGAGGAACCAGTCGGGGACGTCGTCAGCCACGACAGCCCGGAATGTTACTTTATCTTTTTTGACCTGGGAACAATACTGCTCTTTCAGGTCGCCGACCAACTGCCGCAGGCAGAACGGCACTGACTCTAACTCCATCTGCCCAGATTCGATCTTGCTCATATCCAGAATACCGTCAACAAGCGACATCAGCGAGCGAGATGATTGCACTAGAATTGAGTGGTACTGGTCAAGCTTGCCCGGATCGGTTGCCATGCATGCAAGAGTGCTGAATCCGATCAGGGAGTTGAGCGGGGTACGGATCTCATGGCTCATAGAGGCCAGAAATTGGCTCTTGGCTTTATGGGCTTCTTCAGCGGCTTCTTTGGCAAGCCGTAATTCATCTTCCGCCAGTTTACGTTCGGTAATTTCCCTGGTCATGCCGTAGAACCCGGTAACAGTACCGTTTGCGTCACGCTCTGACGCATAACGTACTTCAGCCCATATCCACGTACCGTCTTTGCAGCGGTGCCGTGCTTCGAAGGTTATGGCGTCTGTCTGGGTTCCTTTGCTCTGCTCAACCTCGTGCCTCAGATAGGCTAACTTCTTGACAGTAGCGATCCCGTCGTCATCAAACGACTCAAAAACATGGTGGCCGATAACTTCGTCAGCCTTGTAACCGCGCAGTCGCTCGTCAGCCGGGCTTATATAGGTAAACCGATACTCACTGTCCAGTCTCCATACGACATCGGAGGCACTTTCAGTCAGCAGGCGATAGTGGGCCTCGCTCTCCCGCAGTACGTCCTCGGTCTGCTGGTGGCCTGCAATCTCGTGGGCCAGTTTTATGTTTGTCTGCTGCAGTTTTTCATTTGTCTCGGTGAACTGCAGTGTTCGTTCCGCGACCAGCTCTTCTAGAAACCTGTTTCGTTCGGCCAGTTCCTGCAGAGGATATACTTCATCATTTCGAACCAGATGGTACGGTATGGAAATACTGCTGTGGGATATTTTCCACCCTGCCGATTCGTGGCTAAAAATCAGTACCAGACGAGCCGTCTCCCTGGACAGGATGTGTTCTTCGATTGGGAGATGGATGGTGAAAAAACCGGTCGCTACGGCGACGGTATCGGAAAGGGACTGAATTGCCAGGTCTTTCAGGTTGATACGGAGAGGTTCTTTAATCTGGGCGAAGTCCTGACGTGTTATAGCGACCCATTCATCCCGGTTCTTAACCAGGGTATCACCGCAACCGGTAAAGCCGGAAAAGTCCTCGCTGAAATAGGTAGCGAGCCGATCATCACGGGATGTGTACATCCGCAGATAGTCGTCAAAAAGATCCCGGATTTCCTGATATACGTTTGTATCCATAAGAGGATGCCCTGCTTTCATTGAAGTGACTTCTCATCGAGCCGTACAAAATTCGAAGTAATCTTTCAGTGGACTTCCATTTAATGAAATAGATACATGATGATGCCACATAAGTAAAGAAGCGCAGGGATTTTCAGGGGTAGTATTGTCTGCAACTAACGTTTTTCAGCAGTTAGACAAGAATACCTTTTTCTGCCTGCAGACGATCTTACGGTCACAGGCAATTGATTCTAAATTATCAATTTTATTTGACTTTAAGGGTGCTTGTCGCGTATAAGGTTAGATCCACTATGCTCAATAAACTCCTCTACATGGAAACCTTCGGTTGCCAGATGAATGTGAATGATTCCGAGCGAATCGTCACGATGCTGGCTGACCTTGGTTATGCGCTGACGAATGATCCGGCCGTCTCGGATATGATCCTGCTTAATACCTGCAGCGTGCGGGGCGGGGCAGAAGAAAAGGTGTACCGACGGCTCGCCAATCTGCGTATCTACAAGCGGGACGGCAAGAAGCAGATCATCGCGGTCGGTGGTTGTGTGGCCCAGCAGGAGGGGGAGGAACTTCTGCGTAAGCTCCCCTATCTGGATCTGGTGATCGGCACCCACAATCTGCATCTGCTGCCGGAAATGGTGCGTGGAGCCGAACGTGGCGAGCGCCGCTCCGAGACGGATTTTATCGATAATGATCAGCGACTGGACCTGTTTCCAACCATCAAAGGGGAGTCGCGCCTGTCACGCTTTGTAACGGTCATGCAGGGGTGTGACAACTTCTGCTCATACTGTATCGTTCCTTTCGTCCGTGGACGCGAGATCAGCCGCCGCTCTTTAGATATCCTGAACGAAGTCAGACAGCTTGCGGATGACGGGGTCAGAGAAGTTATTCTGCTCGGCCAGAATGTTAACTCATACGGTCTTAAAACCGGGAGTGAGCCGACTTTTGCCGAACTGGTTCGACAGGTTGCTGATATTGACGGGATTGATCGGATCCGCTTTACCACCTCGCACCCCAAGGATATGTCAGATGAATTGATCGCCTGTTTCGGAGATGTTCCGAAGCTGAGCGGCCAGATTCATCTGCCGGCACAATCCGGCAGCGATACCGTTCTGGGGGCGATGGGGCGCGGCTATACCCGTGCTTCCTATCTGGACAAGATATATAAGCTCAGGGCGCTCCGCCCCGATATTGTTGTTACCGGCGATATTATCGTCGGCTTTCCGGGCGAAACCGAACAGGATTTCGAGCAGACCCTCTCGCTGATGGAGAAGGTGCGCTACATCGACCTCTTTTCATTTGTCTACTCGCCGCGCCCGGGCACCAAAGCGGCAGAGCTCCACGACGATATGCCGCGTGCGGTAAAAATGGCCCGTCTTGACCGGTTGATGGAGCTTCAGCGTCGCCATACTGCCGAGATCAGCCAGACCTATGTCGGCAGCGTGATGACCGTATTAGTTGAAGGGGAGGGGAAACTCCCCGGGCAGGTTTCCGGCAAGGGGGACATCGGCCGCATCGTTAATTTTACCGGCGACATCTCCCTGATCGGCAGTTTTGTAGATGTCAGAATCAACAAAGCCTACCCGAATTCGTTTCTGGGCGAGCTATGAAACAAATAATTACGAGGGTATCATGACCAACACGGAACAGTCCGCGCCAGCAGCAAATAACTTTCTGCGCACCATCATTGACGAGGATCTCAAAAGCGGCAAGCACAGCAGTATCGTGACCCGTTTCCCACCAGAACCGAACGGTTATCTTCATATCGGTCATGCCAAAGCGATCTGCATCAACTTTGGTCTGGCGCGCGATTTCGGCGGGCGCTGTCACCTCCGCTTTGATGACACCAACCCCGTCAAGGAAGAGCTGGAGTACATTGAATCCATAAAGGAGAGCGTCCGTTGGCTCGGGTTTGATTGGGGAGAGCATCTCTATTATGCTTCCGACAACTTTGAACAGCTGTACCAATGGGCCATTTTTCTGATTGAAGGGGGAAAAGCGTACGTCGAGGATCTTAATGCCGAAGAAATTCGGGCGCATCGAGGTACCCTGACAGAGCCGGGAACCGACAGTCCGTATCGCAGCCGTTCTGTCGGGGAGAATCTTGACCTGTTCAGCCGTATGCATGCCGGAGAGTTCCCTGACGGTACCCGCGTACTGCGTGCCAAGATCGACATGGCTTCACCAAATATCAGCCTGCGTGATCCGGTCTTGTACCGGATCATCCATGCTCCACATCCGCATGTCGGCGATGCCTGGAAGATCTACCCGATGTACGACTTTGCCCATGGACAGAGCGATGCTATTGAGGGGGTCACACACTCTATCTGTACTCTGGAGTTTGAATCCCATAAGCCGCTCTATGAATGGTTCCTGGACAATCTGCCGGTACCGGCGCGGCCGCGCCAGTATGAATTTGCCCGGCTGAATCTGACCTATACGGTCATGAGCAAGCGAAAGCTGCAGGAGTTGGTGCAGCTTGGCATCGTCAGCGGCTGGGATGACCCGCGCATGCCGACCCTTGTCGGGATCAAGCGGCGCGGTTATACAGCAGCAGCGGTACGGGCCTTTTGCGATCAGATCGGCGTCGGCCGTAGTGATTCATGGATTGATGCCTCCATTCTGGAAGATTGTGTCCGCACTGACCTGAACGAATCGGCACCGCGGGCTATGGCCGTGCTCCGCCCGATCAAACTGGTAATCGATAATTATCCGGCTGATCGTACCGAGGAGCTTCAAGCCGCCAATCATCCGCAAAAGCCTGAGATGGGAAATCGAACCATTTTCTTCTCCCGCGAAATCTGGATTGATGCCGATGATTTCATGGAGACCCCGAGCAAAGGTTTTCATCGCCTGACTGTCGGTGGCGAGGTCAAGCTCCGCTTTGGCTTTATTATCAAATGTACGGGTGTCTCCAGGGATGAAGATGGCACTATTACTGAACTTCACGGCGAATATGACCCGGCCTCTCGCGAGGGGATTCATACCGCTGACGGCCGCAAGGTCAAAGGGGTTATTCACTGGGTTTCCGCTATTCATGCCGTGGCGGCAGAAGTGCGGCTGTTTGACAGGCTGTTCAGCGATCCCAACCCTGACCGGGGTGGGGCTGACTACAAGCAGTTTCTGAATCCCGGTTCAGTTGAAACACTGACAGAGTGCAAGCTTGAAGCGACACTGGCCGGAGCGGACGTTGAAACCCGCTATCAATTTGAGCGCATGGGCTATTTCCGCCAGGATCCGAAAGATTCATTCCCCGACAAGCTTGTGTTCAACCGGATAGTGACTTTGCGCGACGCATGGATAAAGAAGTAAAATATGAAGGAATGGTACATAACTACATGAATAACAAGAAATTTACATCCGGATTCGTCTCTATCATCGGTCGCCCGAATGTCGGAAAATCGACGCTTCTGAACAGTATTATCGGCGAGAAGATTGTCATAACCTCGGACAAACCACAGACTACCCGCAACCGTATTCAGGGGATCCACAACATCCCCGGCGGTCAGATCGTTTTCATCGATACCCCCGGTATTCATGCCGGTCGCTCCCGGCTGAACAAAAGTATGGTGGATGTGGCACGTTCGGCTATCAGCGGAGTCGATCTTCTGATGCTGGTTGTTGAAGCAACAACTGCTGCCGATCCTGCCTTTATTCAGGATGTTCTCGGCAAGGTGAAGATTCCGGTAGTACTTGTTGTCAACAAGATCGACCTGCTTTCTGACAAGAATCAGATGCTGAAGAAAATTACCGACTGGGCCGCGCTGTATCCGTTCAGGGAAATTGTTCCTGTATCGGCCGGTCGTAACGACGGTGTTGAACATCTGGTCTCGGTCGTCAGCGGCTACCTTCCGGAAGGGCCGGCGATGTTTCCGGATGATATCCTGACCGATATGCCGGAAAAATTTATCGTTGCGGAGATGATTCGCGAAAAGGTTTTCCGCTTGACGCGTGACGAGGTGCCGTATTCAACGGCGGTTGTCGTGGAAAGTTTTATAGAGCGGGAAAATGGCGTCATTGCCATTTCGGCTGCCATTATGCTGGAACGGGCCACCCAAAAGGGTATCATCATCGGCTCGAAAGGTGAGATGCTGAAAAAAATCGGAAGTCAGGCCCGTCAGGATATCGAGCGTTTGCTTGATACCAAGGTCTATCTGGAACTGTTCGTTAAAGTTGTTGAAAACTGGAGCGAACGACCGTCTAAATTGAGAGAACTGGGATACGAATGAAACCTTTAGTAGCCATCGTCGGCCGCCCCAATGTGGGTAAATCAACCCTCTTTAACCGTCTCCTCGGTCATCGCCGCGCTATTGTCGACGACACCCCGGGAGTAACGCGTGACCGCAATTATGCCAATATTACCCGCTTCGAAAAGCCGTTCATTCTTGTCGATACCGGCGGATTTGAACCGGTAACCGAAAATCGCCTGCTGCAGCAGATGCGCGAGCAATCCAAATTAGCCATAGAAGAGGCGGATGTCATCATTTTCATGATGGATGCCAGAAGCGGCCTGACCCCTGCGGACACCGAGGTTGCCGAGATGCTGCGGCGCGTGAAAAAACCGGTATTTTATGTTGTCAATAAGGTCGACGGCGAAAAGCTGGAAAATGACTCGGCAGAATTTTATTCCCTCGGAATCGGTGAACTGTACACCATTTCGGCTGAACACAACCGCGGCGTTATCGACCTGGTCGAAAACATCATGGACGTTTTTCCGCCGACTGATGTTTCCGATCCTGAAGAAAACGTCACCCGAATTGCCGTGGTGGGGCGACCAAACGTCGGCAAGTCCTCACTGGTCAACCGTCTGCTCGGTTTTGAGCGGGTTGTGGCAAACCCGACCGCCGGCACAACCCGCGATTCGGTTGATACTCCTTTTACCTGCAACAAAAAACCGTATGTGCTGATCGATACCGCCGGTATCAGGCGTAAGGGTAAAACTACCGAAAAGCTCGAAAAATACAGCGTCTGTGACGCTTTGCGCAGTATCGAACGAGCAGATATTGTGCTGATGGTGATCGATGCCGATGAAGGTGTTACCGAGCAGGATGAGCGTATTTCCGGGTATATACATGAAGCCGGCAAGGGATGCGTCTTTATCGTTAACAAGTGGGATCTTCTCGATAAGGACAATGCCACGTTCAAAACCTATACGGAAAAGATCAGGGATGGATTCAGATATCTGGCGTATGCACCGATAGTCTTTGTCTCTGCTAAAACCGGTCAGCGAACCGGAAAGATCATCGAGACTGTTGATGAAGTTATGGCCCAGTATTGTCGTCGTGTGACGACGTCGGAGTTGGTTCACGTGTTTACCGATGCCATTGAATCACACCATGCCCCTCTGTCTCACGGCCGCAGGGTGAAATTCTATTTCGCCACCCAGGTTGCAACGCGCCCGCCGTCCTTTGTAATATTCACTAATCAACCCGAGAACATTCATTATTCGTATGAGCGCTACCTGATCAATAAATTCCGCGAAGCGTTCGGTTTTGATGGTGTTCCGCTGCGCTTGATGTTCCGTGGGAGGGATAAAACCGACACTTCCCGCAGCAAAGGAGGGGCTGATCATTCCCCGAAATAGTCTCCAATTTTATATAGTTTCAGCGTTTCTGGTTGTAATGACTCTTGTCGTTTCAACCTCCGCGCTGGCAGACACCGCCGCAATCAACTGGTATACCGGAGGTGAAGCCAAACTAAGCCTCAACCCTGTTTCCATCGATAATTCACCAAGTGTCGTGTTAGCCGGCAGCACCACGCAAAAAACATTGATTGTAACTGTTGCAAAAAACAAAGGAACCACCCGAAGTAACGCTATCCCCCTCGCAGCAGATGGTTCGTTCAACGTCCGTTACCTCATTAAAGATGGCGTCGGCAACTATACCATTGCGCTGTCCGGCAGCCAGCAAAGCAACTCTCGCAGCTATCAGGGATTGGGGTTCTTTACTCATACGGTCAGTAAAAAGCTTCCGGACGACCTGCTCCGCCTGGAACTGAACGGCAAGATT
>JAFLLC010000017.1:17339-48329 GCA_019162745.1 Deltaproteobacteria bacterium
GTAAACCTCGCAAATGTTATCAGTGGCAAATACTGGATCTATCGACCAGTAGCGCTGATGATCCAGCAATAAGACCCCTCCTTTTTAATGAATACTCATTCCCGTTTAATTGGCTGAAATACCTTTAAAGGCTTTACTTGAGCCCACTGTTACGATATATTTTGCAAGTTTTTATCCCCCTTTTATACAGATGGATTGCGACTAATGAGCCTGGTAGGTAACCTCGAAGAGCTTGGACTTGGCGAGATTTTACAGATTGTCAGTCTCAGTAGAAAAACCGGAGTCCTTTCCATTAGCAGCAAGGGAAGGGATGGCTCGGTTTTTTTTCGTCAAGGGGAGGTTGTAAGAGCCGCTTCAAGCAGTTATCAGCATAGTCTCGGTGAGTTGCTGATCCAAAAAGGGGCCATTGATCCTGCCATGCTGCACAAGTCTCTAATTTTACAGCAGGAAAATGGTTTTAGTGAACTTTTGGGTGTAATTCTTGTAAAGAATTTCCATATTTCACAGGATATAATCGAAGAGGTCGTGCGGGAACAGATCGAAAATGTAATCTTCTCGCTGTTCGCCTGGAAAGAGGGGACTTACAAGTTTGAAGTTCGGAGCTCGATTGAAGTAGTTGACGGCACCAAGATGGACCCGATGCAGTTTATGCTGGATCATGGATTGAATCCGCAATTTCTTGCCATGGAAGGCAACCGGATCCAGGATGAGAAACGTCAGGCGACTGAAGCGGAATCTGCGGGCGGTGACCGGTCTGACGATACTGCAGGCCTTACCTTTAATCTGGCAGAAGGATCAAAGCCCCCGGCAGTACACTCGCAGTTGGTTCAGCATCAGATTGTTGTTGTTGATGATGACGGTCCAACTCTGCGGGCGATAGCCGAAGGGCTTACGGAAAGCGGTTTTATTGTCCATGCCATGACCAGCAGCGAAGATACTCTTGTCAAGGTGGATTCGCTGTACAGAGATGGCGAGCGCCCTGCCGTTCTGATTGATATGATTATGCCGAAAATGGATGGATCAGGGGTACTGGGGGGGATTGAACTTTTAGAACTCCTGCACAACAATTTTAAAGAGCTGCAGCTGATTATAATGACCGACTATCACCACATAGAGGCCGAGAAAAAGATTGGTGAACTCGGGTATCTTTTTGTCATCAAACCCCGCCGGATCGAAATCAGCACCTCTGCGATCTTGAACAGCTTTCTTACCCGGGTTACGGATATCATCGGTCACTCCACAAAGTCCGAAACTGCCGTAAAGTGGCAGTAATAGATTCAATCCAGGCGGGGGTTTCAATGGAAGAGTCTTTACTTGAACGACAGTTGAATGAAAGGGTTACCCCGTGAATACCAAGACCATTTTGATTGCCGATGATTCTGCGACCATGCGTGCCATGCTGGTTGCTATTGTTGAAGCGGTCGGTGACTATCAGATAGTTGAAGCCTCAAGCGGTTTCGAGGCTCTGCGACTTCTTCCCCGTGATCATGTTGACCTGATTATGACCGATATAAATATGCCTGATATCAACGGACTCGAGCTGATCAGTTATCTTCGCAACAGCCCTAATTATAAAGATATTCCGGTTTTTATCATTTCAACTGAAGGAAGTGCAAAGGATATTGAAAAAGGCAAGCAGCTCGGAGCCGATGAATATATTGTTAAGCCCTTTTCTCCTGCAATTCTCCAGCAATTACTCAATCGGTATTTAAACAAAGCGCTCTGACAAGTTTTTAGTAAATCAGATTAAGGTAAAACAATTCATGAGCGAACAGAACGCCACACATACGAAAGCCGTTCAGGAATTTCTTGCTGAAGCAGAGGAGGTTGTTGAACAGCTCGGCTCTGAATTGGCTGATCTCTCCGATATGGTGGAGAGTGGTGAACTTAATCCTGATGTTCTTAACTCTATTTTCCGTGGAGCTCATTCTCTTAAGGGTTTGGCCGGGATGTTCAGCTTTAGTGGTGTTGCTGAGCTTGCGCACAACATGGAAAATCTGCTTGACTGGCTGAGACTCGGGAAACTCGATTTTACCCAAAAACTTATGGCTGTATTATTTAATGCCCATGATCTGCTCAGCACCCTTATTCGAGTTCTTGCCTCAGGCGAAGATACTGATATGGCACAGGAAATTGCAGCGTGTGTCTCCAAAATAAATGCCTGTCTTGCCCCGGCGGAAAAACAGACCGGAATCTCTCCGCTGCAGGTCCTGAATCTGCCTCCCCATGTGTGTGGCGCCCTGACAGAATACGAGGAGCATCGCCTGAAAGACAATCTGGTTAAAGGGCGAACAATCTTCAATATCCATACATCGTTTAACCTGGCCACCTTTGATACTGAATTGTCGGCAGTCACGGAGATATTGAAGGGGTGCGGAGAAGTTATCAGTACCCTGCCGAGTGTTGGCGAAAATCTTGACACAAATATAGATTTTGAAATTCTTTTTGGCTCCAAGTGCTCCCTTTATGAGTTAAAAGCCGCAGTTGAGCGTGATAACGTTGCTGTTGGCCAGTTCGGTTCCAGCGTGGCAGCTAAAGAACCGGCGGTTGCTACGGAGTATTTATCCCCTGGCGCTGCCAAAGCGGCTGATGAGGCCGAACTGCCGTCTGGCGCAGCAACCGGTATACCGCAAACGTCAGCCGGTTCCGCGGCACTCAAACAGGGACAGTTGCCTGATGACGCGGCACTCACTGCCAAAAGTTTGAGCCGGACTGTTCGAGTTGATATCGGTAAGCTCGATGATTTAATGAATATCGTCGGTGAACTTGTCCTTGCCAATTCGACCATTGCCGGAGTCAGCGTCAAGATGCGCAATGAAGGATTTTCGCGTATGGCAATTGAACTGGGTAAGGCTGCAAAAGGGCTTGAGCGCAAGCTTGCTGATCTCCAGAAAGGGGTCATGGAGATACGCATGATCCCAATCGGTCAATTGTATGAGAAGATGTCGCGAATCGTCAGGAAAATCTCTCGTGAACAGGGTAAACATGTAGATCTTAAATTTTTCGGGGCTGATACGGAACTGGATAAATTGATCGTTGAAGATATCTCCGACCCGATGATGCACATTATCCGCAATGCCATAGATCACGGCATTGAGTCCGGTGAAGTGCGTACGGCCCAGGGGAAAGATGAAAAGGGGACTATCAGAATTTCGTCGTATCAAAAAGGAAATCACGTCGTTATTGAAATTGAAGACGATGGTGGTGGAATAGATATCGATAAGGTAAAAAGTAAGGCGTTACAAAAGGGGTTGGTGAGCGACATAAGTACGGTTTCGGATCGTGATGCGATAGACTTTATTTTTCTGCCCGGTTTTTCAACTAACGAAACTGTCAGTGAGGTTTCCGGACGCGGCGTCGGTATGGATGTTGTCAGAAACAACATCTCCGCAATCTTTGGGATGGTGGATATTGAAACGAGGAAGGGGGAGGGAAGCCGTTTTATCATCACCCTGCCGATCACGCTGGCGATTATCAAGGCCCTGATGGTACGCTGCAGCGGCAGGACCTATGCCCTGCCGATCACATCGGTCCTTGAATCGCTGCTGATGACTGACAAGGATATTATGACGGTTGAGCGTAAAGAGATTGTGCAACTGCGTGAATCTACCTTGCCTCTGCTGAGACTTGAGAACTATTTTGACCTCCGTCGCAGTGACGAACCTCCGAAGGAATTTTATGTTGTAGTTGTCGGCGTTGCAGAAAAACGTCTCGGAATTGCGGTTGATGACCTGATCTCCCAGCAGGACATTGTCATAAAACCACTGGGCGAGTCATTCAAGCGTTTCCGTGGTATTTCCGGCGCGGCAGATCTTGGTGACCAGCGCACAATTCTCGTTTTGGACATCGGCGGAATAATCAATGAAACGATGCGTTCCGGAGCTGACCTGCATGTATAAAAGCTATTTCGGCTTTAAGGAAAAACCGTTCAGCAAAACCCCCGACCCCCGTTTTCTCTTTTTGAGTCGCGGCCATGAAGAGGCGCTTGCCCGGCTCGAATTTGTCGTTGAAGAACGTGAACTTGCTGTTTTAACAGGTGAAATAGGCTGCGGCAAAACAACATTGTCGCGGGCTTTGATGGATCGTCTCGGCCCACGTTTCCGTTTTTGCTACATCATTAATCCACGCCTGAATGCGATAGAGTTCCTGCGGACTATAGCAAGGATTCTTGAAGTAGAGCAGCCGGCCGATGCCAAGGACCTCCTGATTAACCAGATCCATACCGCCGTATATGCCCTTAATCAACGTGATATATGCCCGGTCCTGGTGATTGATGAAGCCCAGATGATAACCGATGCTGAAGTATTTGATGAGATCAGGCTTCTGACCAATTTTCAGCTGGACGACCGCAATCTGCTTGGCGTTATCATTATGGGGCAGCCGGAATTGCGCCCGATAATGGCATCTGGTCGTTTCGAACCGCTGCGACAGCGGATTTCGCTTCATTACCACCTGAAACCGTTATTGGTCGATGAAATCATGGAATACCTCGATTTTCGGCTCGAGGTCGCCGGGGGTACTCCCGGCTTGTTTACACCTGATGCCGTGCAGCGGATTTACGAGCTGAGCGGCGGAGTGCCGCGTAAAATAAATTCCATGGCAACCAATGCTCTGCTGGTCGCATACGGATGCGACGCCGCCTTGATTGATTCCGGCATAATAAACGAAATCAAAGATGAATTGATGATGTAGGCGGGACTGATATGGATCTTGCAAAAATAAGAAAAAAATCGCTGCAGGAATTCAAAGAGCCAGTTGCCGCACCTGTTGCCGCTCCATTGTCTTCGCCTGAGCTGACAGATAACGCTTCAGAAACAGTCACAGATGCTTCTGTTTCTACTGCTCCCGATTTTTTTCAAAAAGAGTCTTATCCCACTCCGGTAGTGTCAGCAGCGGTTGCCGTACAACCCATCACCGCCATACTCCCGGATCGTGTCGCCGCGACGCTGACACCGCTGGAAGCAATTCTGGCCGGCAGAGCAGCTGCCGGGTGTGGTAGCGAGTTGATCCGTGCCGATGACAAAACCGATCAGATTATTGCCGAATCCTACCTGGAATTTCTCTGTTTTCGGGTTTCTGATGAAATCTACGGCATAAATATCATGGATCTGAAGGAAATCATCAAGACGAGAGAGGTGACCGAGGTCCCTCGTGCCCCGCACTTTATTTCAGGAGTTCTTTCATTACGCGGCACGATTATTCCGATTATTGATATGCGTGCCCGTTTGGAGCTTGCCCTTAAAGAGCCCACCGGTAAAGAGCGTATCATAGTCATCAGATATAATAATTCACTGTGCGGCCTGCTGGTAGACGAAGTGATCCAGGTTATGCAGATAGAACTTGATGACGTCGAAGCTGCTCCTGCCGTCCTGGATGGGATTGACCGTGACTTTGTCAGTGGGCTTGGTCGGTCAGGCGGACGCTTGATAATAATATTGAATCTGGAAAACATTGCTGACATTAATCTGAATTGAGGGCCGGTAATTAGTATGGAAGGTGCGATAACTCATATCCAGCTGGCTTGTTTCAGCCTCGGCGACAGGCTGCTTGCTGTCGATATCATGAGAATACGTGAAATTCTTGTGCCTCAGAAGCTCTCGCCGCTGCCGTGCGCCTCAGACCTTCTTGAGGGGGTTATTAACCTTCGCGGGTCGGTTATTCCGGTAATGAACATGCGCAAGAGATTCGGTATGCCTGTGATGAACGGGGCTCCTGTCGGCAAACTGCTAATTGTTTCGCTGGTCAGGCAAATGCTGGCTCTTGATGTGGATGACGTCATGGAGGTCATTTCTGTGCCGGTCGTTGATATAAAACCTCCGATTCAGATTTCGTCAGGGGTAGGGATGGAATTTATTTTAGGTGTCTGCCTGTCTGATAACCGCGTCTTTATGATTTTGGATATTGATTCGCTCCTTTGTACCAACAACAGTATTAAAACCACAGTGCCTGCATAAAGCTGCTCTTCAGTTGCCTCTAAAAATCAGGAGTATTCGGGTAATGAATCTTCAAGATATACGCTGTGCCCTTCAATCGGCTGATGAAGAAATTCGCAGATCGGCCCTCTATTTGCTGAGGGATATTTCGGGGCCTGACGCCCAATCTATCATATTCACCGCAATGGGCGATGAAAGCTGGCGTGTACGGAAAGAGGCCGTTGAGCTGTATGTTCACCTGAATCCTGAACTTGATTCTGTTGAGCAGCTGTTGAGCCTTCTCCGCAGTGAAGAAAATGCCGGTTTGAGAAATTCTGCCGCAGAGGCAGTTATTCGTCTTGGTTCAGCATCCTCTCCGCTGCTGATAAAAATGGTGCAGGATCAGGATCCTGATGTACGCAAATTTATAATTGATGTCATGGGGGCTATCGGTGATCCGGTTTTTGTTTCAGCACTACTGCAGGCACTGAGCGACCCCGAGGTAAATGTTGCCTCAGCCGCTGCAGAACAGTTGGGTGTGCTGGGCGACTCGGAAGCGGCAGAGCAGCTCATGCGTGCCATTATGGCGAGAGACGAGGTGCTGTTTCGCTTTAGCGCGCTTGGGGCTTTGGGACTTCTGGCAAAACCGGCTCCGGTTCCGGAAGTGCTGTTAAAGCTGGCAGAGCAGGATATATTCAGGAAAGCTGTTTTTGAATGTTTGGGCACAATTTCTGATGAAAGCTCCTTAAAGCTGCTGCTGAATGGTTTTTCCTGTCGTCAGAGGAACTGTCGTGCCGCCGCTGTCAAAGCGCTGCATAAAATATACGGGCGCTCCTCTGCTGCCGCGCAGACAAAAATCCGTGAAGCACTCCAGACACTTAAGGAAACCGACATTATTCCGGGTTTACTGGAACTGCTTAACAGCCGGGATGTTGTGTTAACAGAGGCGCTGCTTTGGATCAGTGTTATGACCATGGATGCCCGTTTCATTCCGCTCCTTATCGAAGCGCATGCTGACGAACGCAGCGCCAACGCCTCTCTTACAGCGCTGAAAAGCTTTGGCTGTGAAGCGTTGCATGAAATTATTCCGCACTATTTAACTCTTGATGAGAGTGGCCGAAGCGGTCTCTGTATTCTTATCGCCGAGTGCGGTTATTCCGGTTTTGATGATGCTATTAAGGGAGCGTTGCACGATCAGTCTGTCCAGGTTCGTAAAGCAGCTGCGCTGGCGGTTGGTAAGCTTGGTCTGGTCACGTTGATTCCTGACCTGATCTCTCTGGTTGACGACAGTGAAGCAGGTGTTTATGCGGCGGCTGTCTCAGGTCTGCAGTCACTGGCCACCTCCGGTCATTCTGTGCTTTTGGCAGAAGTCATCAATCTTTGTTCTTCAAAAATGGCCCATCATCGAAAGGCTGCCGCGCTTTTGCTGGCATCGCTTGGTGAGCGTGATCGATTGCTGCTGCTCATAAACGATGAAGATCCGCAGGTCCGTAAGGCTGCTGTCACTTCCATCGGGGAGAATCCTGCTGAGACATCCGCTTCAATGCTTGTGCTGGCATTAGCTGATGAGGATTCTGATGTCCGCATTGCCGTCGCCGAGGTCCTCGGGAATTTGCATGATAGGACGGCGCTCGATTCCCTTGAATATGCTCTGGATGACGTGGATGCCTGGGTGCAGGCTGCCGTGCTTAAGGCAATTGCCAGGATCGAACCGGCCAGGGCGTGGCTTATTATTAAAGACATATATATCAGAGCTGAAGGTTTGCTGCTGATTACAATTTTGCAGATTCTGGAAGAAATCGGCGTCCCTGAAGCTGAGGAAATCATTCGGTATGCCCTTCACAGCAGTGACCAGGACATTGTCCGGCAAGCGGCAAGGTCTTTAGAGCGCGTTATCGTTACTAAATAAATCCAGGTTGTTCATGATGTTCACTTTTGCAAACGAACATAATATGTCTGACGATGAATTCCTCCTTTTGCGGGATTGCATCTATGGGCATTGTGGAATATTTTTTGACCAGAATTCAAAATATATTCTTGAAAAGCGGCTTTCCCACCGCTTGACTGATCTGAGTCTCATCTCTTTTTACGACTACTATCATTACTTAAAGTATAACCGTAATAAAGAGCAGGAACTCATGGATATTATGGATGTTCTTACGACAAATGAAACATATTTCTTCCGTGAATCGTTCCAGCTTAAAGCTTTTTCTGACGAGATAATTCCTGAGCTGATTAAACGAAAAGCTGCGTGCGGGGACCGTTCACTGCGGATTTGGAGCGCAGGGTGCTCGACAGGCGAAGAACCGTATACCATTGCTATGCTGCTGAGTACCATTCCTGAATTGTCGGGATGGAAAACAGAAATTATCGGTACAGATATCAGCCAGAAAGTATTGCAGCGGGCACGTCGTGCCGTATATGGCAAATCATCCTTTCGGGCGACGGAAGAGAGCGACCTGCGTCAGTTTTTCCATCCGCAAGACGACGGCTATAAAGTAAATGATTCTATCCGTGAACTGGTTACCATCAGCTATCTCAACCTGTTTGACACACATCGCTTGACCATGCTCGGCAAAGTCGACCTTGTTTTTTGCCGAAATGTGATTATCTATTTTGATCAGGCGGCCAAAAAGCGTGTAATTGAGTCATTTCACACCGCACTGTATGATAGCGGCTTTCTGCTGCTGGGGCACTCCGAATCTCTTATGAACATCACGACAATGTTCACGCTCCGTCACTTTAAAAACGACATGATCTATCAGAAGCCGGATCGCTTTTCAGCGGGAGGCTCCCAGTGAAAAAGATCAGGATTGTTGTTGTTGATGATTCAGCATTCAGCCGCCGCAGCATCACCCGTATGCTGGAGGTGCTCGATTATGTCGAAGTTGTGGGTTATGCGACAAACGGTGAAGAGGGGATTCAAAAGGTTATTGCGCTCAAGCCCGATCTGGTAACTTTGGATCTTGAAATGCCGAAAATGGACGGGTTTACGTTGCTGCGCATCCTTACGACCCGCTTTTCACTGCCGGTGATTGTTATCAGCGCCCTCAGCGGCGCCGACAAGGTTTTTAAAGCGCTTGAACTCGGGGCGCTTGACTTTGTGGCAAAACCTTCCAGCAGCGCTTCTGTTGATCTCCTTTCTATAAAAGAAGATCTCCAGAAAAAGGTTCTGCAGGCTCTTGCGTGTAAACCGTGGAGTCATATCCGCCCAAAATCCGTGATTAAAATCCCTGATCACAGCGTGTCCGAACTTGTACCAGCGGGGAAAGCAGGGGCTGGAATACATCATGCTATCGATCTTGTGGCAATTGGTTCTTCCACCGGAGGTCCGCCCGCCCTGCAGCAGATATTCTCCTCTTTTGAGCAGAAATATCCTTTTGCCGTTGTGGTCTCCCAGCATATGCCGGCCGGTTTTACCAAAGCCTTTGCAGAACGGCTCAATCGCACCTCATTTTTCGACGTTAAGGAGGCTGAGGATGGCGACCTTGTTCTCCCCGGAAGAGTCCTAATCGCTCCGGGCGGCATGAACATGACCTTTGAAGTATGCGGAGGACAGGTAACGGCACGCATCAATGCACCTTCGGAATCGGATCGTTATATCCCTTCGGTTGATGTCATGCTACAGTCGTGCGCCGGTATTTACCGCAAACGGGTGGCGGCTGTAATCCTGACCGGCATGGGAAACGACGGCAGCAAAGGGGTGCGGACTATAAAAGAGCAGGGAGGCTGGGTTATTGCTGAATCAGAGGAAACCGCCGTAGTGTACGGCATGCCGCGTGAAGCGGTAGCAACCGGTGTTGTTGATCGCTGCGTCCCGCTGGATAGAGTTGCAGCAGAAATTATATTGCAGGGCGGGTTTTCCTGATTTAATACCATTGACAACTGAAAATAATTTCAAAAAAAGATAAAAAATACATTCAAGGCACGAAAGGAAATTACCGTGGAACAGAAGTACATACCTAAAGACGTAGAGCAGAAATGGCAGTCTGTCTGGGAAAATGAAAAGACATTCAAGGCGACGGTAGACAGTGGCAAACAGAAGTACTATCTCCTCGAGATGTTCCCGTATCCATCCGGCCGTATCCATATGGGGCACGTCCGTAATTATTCCATCGGTGATGTTATCGGCAGGTTCAAAAGAATGCGCGGCTTCAATGTCATGCATCCGATGGGGTGGGACGCTTTTGGTATGCCGGCTGAAAACGCTGCCATTCAGAACAATAGTCACCCCGCGACCTGGACGTATGAAAATATAGCCTACATGCGGAACCAGATAAAAAAACTCGGGTTTTCCTACGACTGGGACCGCGAACTGGCAACCTGCGACGTCGGCTATTACCGCTGGGAGCAGAAGCTGTTTCTGGAAATGTTTGCCAAGGGACTGGCCTACAAAAAGACCTCCTTTGTCAACTGGTGTCCGAAGTGCGAAACTGTACTCGCCAATGAGCAGGTTGAAGACGGCTGCTGCTGGCGCTGCGACAGTGAAGTTACCCAGAAAGAGCTTGACCAGTGGTTTTTCCGCATAACCGATTATGCCGAGGAACTGCTTGAAAACACGCATAAACTCCCCGGCTGGCCTGAGCGCGTGCTTGTCATGCAGCGTAACTGGATCGGCAAGAGTTTTGGCTGCGAGATTGATTTTCCTGTTGAAAACAGCGGCGAATCGATCCGTGTATTCACTACACGCCAGGACACGGTATTTGGAGCGACCTTCATGTCGCTGGCACCCGAACATCCCCGTGCCCTTGAGCTGACCACCCCGGATCGGGTAGAAACGGTCGTCGCCTTTATCGACAAGATCAGAAAAACCGACCGCATAGTACGTACCGCCGATGATTTTGAAAAAGAGGGGGTTTTTACCGGTTCATACTGCAGCAATCCTCTGACCGGGGCGCGGATGCCGATTTTTCTGGCCAACTTTGTCCTGATGGATTACGGCACCGGAGCCGTCATGGCGGTACCGACCCACGATCAGCGCGATTTTGAGTTTGCTAAAAAATACGACCTGCCGCTGATAGTCGTTATCCAACCGGAGGGCGATTCGCTCGATCCGGCCAGTATGACAGAGGCATACACCGACGCTGGAATCATGACCAATTCAGGCCAGTTTGACGGCCAACTTAGCAGTGATGCAAAAGAGGCGATCGCCGAATTTCTGCAAAAACAGGGACACGGCAGCAAAACGGTTAATTTCCGTCTCCGCGACTGGGGGATTTCCCGTCAGCGCTACTGGGGCAATCCGATCCCAGTGGTCTATTGTGACAGCTGCGGCGTCGTGCCGGTACCCGAAAAAGATCTGCCGGTTGTACTGCCGAAAGATGTCGCTTTCAGCGGTGAGGGGGGGAGTCCGCTGGCCCGTATGGAATCTTTTGTAAACTGTTCATGCCCGGCATGCGGAAAAGCTGCCCGTCGTGAAACTGATACGATGGATACCTTCGTTCAGTCATCCTGGTATTTCCTTCGCTACTGCTGCCCGGACTTCCAGGACGGCATTCTCGATCGGGACACTGTTGACCACTGGATGTCGGTTGATCAGTACATCGGCGGCATAGAACATGCTGTGCTGCACCTGCTGTACGCGCGCTTTTTTACAAAAGTAATGCGTGATCTGGGGCACATTTCCGCCGATGAACCGTTTGTCAATCTCCTGACGCAGGGGATGGTCATTAAAGATGGCGCCAAAATGAGCAAGTCGAAAGGCAATGTTGTCGATCCGGATGCCCTGATTTCAAAATACGGGGCAGATACCGCCCGTCTCTTTTCACTGTTTGCCGCGCCCCCTGAAAAAGACCTGGACTGGAATGACCAGGGAGTGGAAGGTTCTTTCCGCTTCTTGAGCCGCATCTGGAAGCTGGTCCATGACCGCCTTGATCTGATAAAAAACGCCGGACCGCTTGATCCCGGCTCATTGACTGCCGAGGAGAGAAGCCTGCGCCGTGCCGTACATAAAACGATTCGTAAGGTTTCAGATGATATCGAAGAACGTTTCCATTTCAATACGGCGATAGCTTCCGTCATGGAGTTGCTTAATATTCTGCAGCCTGCGGAACTATCAACGCCGCAATTCCCGGCGGTTATGAAGGAAGCTCTTCAGAGCGTAATTTTGCTGATGGCTCCTTTTGTGCCTCATATTACAGAGGAACTTTGGCAGCGTCTGGGGAACAGCTCCCCATTGACCCGGACCTCCTGGCCCGACTATGACCGGAGCGCGGTGATTGATGATGAGCTGCTTATTGTTGTTCAGGTCAATGGCAAATTACGTTCCAAAATAACCGTTTCTGCCGGCACCGGTGAAGAAGAACTTAAGGCGCTTGCATTGTCAGATGAGAAGGTCGCACCGTTCATCCTGGGTCAGACCGTCCGCAAGGTTATTTGTGTGCAGGGCAAGCTCGTCAATATTGTGGTGGGGTAGGATATGTCAGCTTGTACATGGGGACGGGGATTGATATTTGCGCTGCTGCTGGGCACTGTTACGGGGTGCGGCTACCACCTGACGAACTCGCAATCCTCCGGGCGGCTTGCCGCCTCCCAAAAAATATGGATACCTTTTTTCAGTAACGAGAGTATCAGCCCAACAGCGCAAACTGTTCTGCGCCGGGCGTTTTATGAAGAATTTCACGCTCTGCGCGGGTTGAACCCTGCGGGGAGTTTAGAGAGTGCCGATCTCGCCATGAAGGCGCGGATTGTTTCTTATTCCAGCAGGGCGGTTTCGTATAGCGCCCTCGATCAGGCACGTGAATTCAGTTTGTCGCTGAATGTTGAACTTGAAATTACTGAAAAAGGACGAACATTACCACTCTGGAAAGGACAGATTCAAGGATCAAAACAATATCCTGCGAACACGAATCTTGCCCTGCAGCTTAATGCCGAAGAACAGGCTCTTGATGCCGCCGCCCGAATTATTGCCATTAAATTCATTTCCGCTTTGGAAGAGTCCTACTAGCCATGACACCACAGGAGTTTGAAACATCCCTGAAAAAGGGCATCATACCGACCGTCTGCTTTCTTTACGGCGAAGAACAGTTTCTGGTCGAGCGGGCGGTCCATATGCTGCTTGACCGGGCGACTGACCCGACTCTTAAGGACTTTAATTTCAATGTTTTTTTCGGCAATGAATCCAAAGGAGTTGACATTGTCGATGCCGCTCAGACTCTGCCGATGTTTTCGGAGCGGCGCGCGGTTCTGGTCAAGCGGGCCGAACAGCTAAAAGCAGAAGCACTTGAAATCATGCTTCCGTATATCAAGAATCCGTCGCCCGGAACCTGTCTGCTGCTGACCGGCATCAAGATTGACCAGCGTAAGAAGTTTTTTCTGGAATTTAAAAAGCATGGTGTTCTGGTTGAATACAAGTGCTTCTACGACAATAAACTACCCGGGTTCATTCAGACTGAATCGGTTTCACAAGGAAAGCCGATTGAAACAGCTGCCGCTGAACTTTTATCCGCACTGATCGGCAATAACTTGCAGGAATTAAGCTCGCAGATTGAAAAGCTGGTGGTTTACGCCGGTACAAAGCCACGTATAACTGTTGATGATGTCCGGGTCATGGCCAGCAGCAGTAAGGCTTTTACCGCCTTTGAACTGGCTAAATTTGTCGGACTGCGTGACCTGCCCAACTCGATCAGAAGCCTGGACGCGCTGTTTCTGAACGGTGAGGGGGCGCCGATGCTGATCGGTGCGCTGTCCCGTCACTTTCGGCAATTATGGCGTGTCAGGGAGTTGCTGGACAAGAAGATGCCTCAAGCCGATATCGGCCGGGAGCTTTCTATAAATTCGTTTTTTCTGGGGGATATTGTGGCGCAGGCCCGTAATTTTTCAAGAGTAGAGTTGCAGCGGATTTTTGATGAGTTTTATCGGTGCGATGTTGCTTCAAAAACCGGTGGTCAACCGTATACTCTCCTTCACGGGTTGACTATGGGAATTTGTACCGGCAGTTGGTGATTCCGCTTCTATCTTTACCGCCTTGAATTCATCCGCGATCAGGACTCGGAAAAAAGCGCAACAAAAAGGGGGCATGCGAAATCGCAGCCCCCTTTCTCACTTAAAGTTTATGTTCTAGCCGAGAGTATTGACGAGTTTTGTAAGGCGTGAAACATTGCGCGAAGCTGTTGAATTATGAATAACACCTTTGGTCGCAGTGGCATCGATAATAGGGATGGCAATCTTAAGGGCAGCAACGGCAGCTTCCTTGTCCTTGGCTGCAACCGCTTCACGAACCCGCTTGATATATGTTTTCAGCGTCGATGACACATGACGATTACGGGCGGTTTTCTTTGCACTCTGCTTGATCCTCTTGATTGCTGACTTATGATGAGCCAAACTACACCTCCAAAAATTTTCTTTGAGTAAGTAACGGAATTGAAGCTAGTTGTTTAGCACTATTGCTTAAGCTCTGTCAAGTAAATTGCTCATCCTAAAATCTATCACCGGCAGGTGCCGCGACTTCAATTAAACGTAGCGGATAATCGGGTTGGTTCCTTTTACCGCCAGCGCCGCACAGTGATTTTCCGGAGCAGCAATATCCTCGAGAGTCCAGAGGGATACATCGTCTGGCGAGACAAATTCGGCCGGGGTTTTTCTGAAAAAGTTGCTATCCAAACTGTTCGACATCAGGGTAAATCCCATTCCGCAGGCTTTCATAAAGGCTTCCTTGCGGGTCCAACAGCGATAAAATGCGCCGCGTTGCAGATTGTCAGGAAGGGCAAACAGTTCTTGCTGTTCACCTGGGGAAAATGCGAGTCGGGCCATATCTGCATAAGGAGTGTCATTGCGGATCTGCTCCACGTCAATACCAACTTCACGGTCTGCCGCAATCGCCAAAAGAAACAAATCGTCTGAATGTGTCAGGTTGAAGTGCAGCCTCCAGTTGTCGGTTTTGTTCACAAAAAGTTGCGGTTTGCCATACTCTCCAACGGCAAAAAAAAGATCCTCCGCTTTTACCCCCAAATAACCACCAAGAATTTCCCTCAGCAGTCCCCGACCGGCAATGAAACGTTTTCTTTTGTTATGGTCTAAAAGGCGATCAGCTCTGTTCCTTTCGTCCGAAGATATATGACGCGATACATCAGCGGTAAGAGAGAGACAGTGGATGTGTACCTCATTATCCTGCGGCCATGGAAACATAATCAATATTGACCTGCCAGAAATGACTGTCGTAAAAGCGCCAAACCTTCCTCAATGGAAATCTCCGGCTTGTAGCCAAAATCACGACGTGCAGCATCAATATTGAACCAATGAGCGCTGGCTAGTTCATGGGCCACAAAACGGGTCATGGGCGGTTCGCCGGACAGCTGCAGCAGGCTCCACAAACCTTCGCAGAGGCAACCGGCGGCGTATGCCAGTTTTGGTGGGATAGAACGGGTCACCGGAGGGACACCGGCAGTAGCGAGGATGCGATTGACCATCTCCCAGAGCGGCAGCGGTTCATTGTTGCTGATAAAATAACAGTTACCGGCTGCAGGACTGCCGGGATAGAGGCTGTCGGCTGCCAACAGATGGGCTTTGGCGGCGTTATCGACGTAAACCGTATCAACCAGATTGGGACGTGTGCCGATACGGCGCAGTTTACCGGCACGCCCCTTGGCGACGATGCGCGGAACAAGATGGTTGTCGCCGGGACCCCAGATCAGATGCGGCCGCAGGGCCGTAACTGCCAGAACAGGGGAATTTGCACCCAGCACCAGCTGTTCGGCAAGGGCCTTGGTCGCCGGATAGTGGGCCTCATAGCGATCAGGGTAGGGGAGTGATTCATCCGCACCATCCACGTCGCTGCCGTCGAAGACAACGCTGGGAGAGCTGGTATAAACCAGTCTGGCGATACCGTTGCTCCGGCAGGCGGCAATGACATTTTCGGTACCGACCACGTTGGTCTGGTAGAAATCATGATGACTCCCCCAGATACCGGCCCTGGCGGCGACATGGAAAACCAGATCGCAACCGCTGGCGGCCTTGATCACCGCATTCCGGTCAGACAGGTCGCCCTGAAATTGTTCTACGCCCATAACCCCCAGGGCAGGATGCTCACCACGGGAGAAACTGCGAACCTGATCGCCCCGTTCGCGCAGCATCCGTACAATAACCCCGCCAAGAAAGCCGCCGCCACCAGTAACAAGGGCTTTCATAAAAGTTTTTTCTCAGCCCATGCGGCCAGTTTTTCACGGAATATTTTGGCATTATGGCGGATATCGACCGGGAAAGCGGGGTGGAACAGGATCATATGAATGTTTTTTGTATGAGAATGGCAACTCCCCAGTTCAAGGAGCTCTTTACGGATCTGTTCCTGTTCCTGCTTCCCGTTCTTTGTCTCCAGCTCTACGCAGAGCAGCGGCTGCTGGTTTCCGGTTGATCCCAAACCGACCAGTGCAGTGCGGAAGACTTTTGGATGGGTGTTGAAGATTCCTTCAACCTGGATGGTGTAGAGCGTGCCTTGCGCAGTAACAACGCGGTGGGCTTTACGGCCGCAAAACCAGATTCGGCCGCTGTTGTCCAGGTAGCCGACATCACCCATACGATGCCAGAGGCCGCCGGAAGGGTCGGGTATTTTTGCCAGCCGGGTGGCTTCCGGACGGTTAAGGTAAGCGCAGCTGACTTGCGGCCCCCGCACGACAATTTCGCCAACCTCCCACTGGGGAAGCGCCAGGTCATCGCTCCATACATCGACAGGGGCATCAGTGATCGGAATAATGGCGATGGTGATATTTTTTACCGGCCTTCCGACACATATACCCCGACCATCGCCGGTCATGGCCCCTGTTTCACTCAGCACTTCTTTGCTGCCGATGGAGCTGACCGGCAGCGCCTCGGTGGCGCCGTAGGGTGTAAAAATCTCGGCATCTTCAGGGAGCATGGCGGCAAAACGTTTCAGAACCGAAGCCGGAACCGGCGCTCCGGCAGAAATCACCCTTTTGAGATGCGGCAGTTTGATCCCCTGCTTTGCAGCGTAGCGACCAACACGATTCAGCAGAGCCGGGGAACCGAACATGGTCGTGGCTGAATATTCGGCGGCAGGTCCCAGAATCCTGCGAGGATTGACACTCCCCGGGCGGGTGAAATCCATCTGCGGGATCAGGGCGGTCATGCCGAGGGCAGGGGCGAACAGGGCGAACAGTGGAAAGGTAGGGAGATCAATCTCGCCGGGCCGGATATCATAGAGCTCCCGCAGGATATCAACCTGTGCCGCAAAGGTGCCATGGGTGTAAACGGCACCCTTGGGTGGACCGGTGCTGCCGCTGGTAAAAAGGATGGCCGCTACGTCGTCCCGCCTGGTATCAGCCGGAACAAACGGTGTCGTCTGAGCGGCACGGCGCAATTCATCAAGCGGCACACCGCCCCAGATTGATCCACCGCCAACGACAACATTAATGCGGATGCTGGCGCGCCCCCACCCCAGTAACCTTCGCGCCACATGCGCCTTGGGAATCCCGATAAAAGCTTCCGGAGCCGCTTCCGCCAGGCACCCCTTCATGTTGCGGGCTCCGATGCCGGGATCGATGAACACCGGCACAGCACCGACTTTGAAAAGAGCAAAGGTCAGGGAAAACAGCTCCGGTGATGGTGGTACAAGCAGGGCGGTCTTCATTCCCGATCCAATACCGATACGCAAAAGGGCACTGGCAATAAGATCACTTTCCTGATCCAGCTCCCTAAAGGTCAGGGTGCGATCTTTCTGCAGAAAAATGATCGCGGGAGTATCCGGTTGCAGCCGGGCCATTTCGGTCAAAGGACGGGAGATGTTGACGATGTCGGTGTTGGTCATTGTGCGTTTCCGTTCGTTGGTTGAATAGTGCCCTTGTCGTGGTTTTCTCACTTGACTAAGCGCATATCATGCGCATAATATGACACTCAGGAGGTGCGCTATGCAGAAATCCAGAATCAATCTTACCCTTGACGCTGACTTAATTGACTTTATCAAGGAATATGCTGAAACCCAGCGAACAACGGTTTCTGAAGTCTTTACTCAATTCGTTTTAAAGCTGAAGCGGGCTAAAGAGAATGACCCTACTGAAACAATACTGGCTGATCCTGGTTTTTCTGATTCGCTTTTAAGCACAATTGAGCGAGTTAAAACAGGTAAAGTCACTTGGCTCGGTTATGATGAGGTCTTTAAATGAATCTTGTTTTTAGTGATGAATTTGCCTCTTCTCTAAAAAAACACAGTTCAATAAAAGAAGCCGTCCGAAAAAAGGTGGCTATGATCTGCGAAAGCCCGGTTACTTTGGGTGAACCGCTCAAAGGCAACTTTCGTGGTTTTTATAGTTGCCCCGTCAAACGCAATTTTCTGATTATCTTCCTTTACTGCGCAATATGTCGAAAGAAGGGAGACGATGCCATTGTCCTCTGTGCAGATTGTACTGAGCGTCCTAACGACACCATCAAGTTTATTGCTCTCGGCCCTCACGATGAGGCTTATTGGGGATGACTTTCTTGTCCAGGCTCAATCATGTTTCGTGTCAAGGGTGAACTCCTATATATCTAAATGGTCCTATGTCGTGGGCTGACCCTTTAGCCATCCTTCGTTAGATGGAAAACAATAATCCCTTTTCCGGATAATGTTTTACGTTTCTGGTAGCAACCTTATATCCCTTAACTATTGCTGTTGCTGCGATCAGGCAGTCAAGTGAAGTAAGCGTAACTCCTTTAGCGCGATACTTTCGATACAATTCCCCACCCTTAAATGCAATCTCTGGAGTAACTGGTTCAACACCGCAGGCCTCTATAAAATTAAGCGTCACAACCTTCTCCGCATCACGCATGCCAGCTGTCAACTCATACACAGTCAACACACTTATCATCGCTTGGCCATCGCTCCACAAACCACCTATCAGAGGTTGTGTGTAGGCAGCCCCCCGCAGAAAGTCAATTGTAATATCAGTATCAATGAGAACGCCCGGCATAATCGCGATCTCCCTCTTTTCTTAGGTCGTTCACAATGTCTACGCTTGTGTCTTCTCTACCTTTCCAACTGCCAAAGGATTCCATCGCCTTCTGCACTTTCCGTTGGCGGATATGTTCCCGCAGGGCCTCAGTGATGAAGCTGCTTACGTTTTTCGACATCGATTTTGCTTCTTGAAGGAGATCATCGGGTAGGGTAATGGAAGTTTTTACGAGGTGCATACATCCTCCTGATTAGTAGTACGTAAACATACTACTAATTAGTATGTAAAATGTAAAGGATAGTTTATTTAACGTCTATAGTACGATTAATACGATTAAGGGTCTACAGATCACAGAATCTGTGATCTGTAGACCCTTTTATTTTCTTCTCTCGGTCCTCACGATGAGGCTTACTGGGGGTAACTTTATTGCCGAAGCTCAATAATGTTTCGTGTCAAGGGCTGAACTCCTATATCTGTATAGCCGTATGTCGAGGGCTGACCCCTTAGCAATTTTGGATCACAAAAATTGGAAAAGAGAATTTGCCAGCGCATCAAATATTCATTCATCACGTACGTGACAATATCTCATTTCCGGGGAATGAATTCCCCGGCTACCTTCATTCAGTCCCTACGGGACGAAATGGTCATTAAACAGCCGTGCGATCAAGAAATTCCGCGATCAACGGCACTACCTCTTCTTTGGCGTCTTCAAGGATGTAGTGGCCGCAATCCGGGTAGCTGTGGAGTTCGGCAGCGGGGAAGCGCTCCCGCCATTGGGCGAGGAAATGCTTGTCGAAGACGAAATCCAGCTCACCCCAGCAGATCAACATCGGCAGAGTGCGGAACTGTCCGATGCCATCGGACACTGAGCTGACCAGATCATACCCCCGGTCTCCGGGTGCCAGCGGTATGTCCTGCACGAAACGGAGGGTGGCGATGCGGTTCCGCCATGAATCATAGGGGAGTTGGTAGAGGGCGCGCAGTTCTGCATCCATCGGTTTGCGCTTGCACCCTACGTATGAGGCACCGGCACTGAAGGCGTTGAAGCCGCGCACCAGCAGCGTGCCGAGTACGCTGTCACGGCAGATCCGCAACCCAAGTGGAAACGGTTTGGTTTTGGGAAGGTGGAACGCCCCGGTATTGAGAATTACCAGCCGTTTGATCCGTTCCGGGTGGCGCACGGCATAGGCCATACCTATCATCCCGCCCCAGTCGTGGACTACGAGGGTTATATCCTGCGTCACTCCGAGGTGTTCGAGGAGTTTTTCAAGGTCATCGACGCGACGGGAAAGAGTGTAGACGTAGCGGTCATCACCCGGCTTGTCGGAAAAGCCGCAGCCGATGTGATCCGGTACGATGCAACGGTAGCGATCACGCAGGGCCAGCACCAGGTTTCGATAGTAGAACGACCAGGAGGGGTTGCCATGCAGCATAACTACCGGCGAACCTGCACCTTCGTCCAGGTAGTGGTAGTTAAGGCCTGTCCTGAGCGTCGTCGATGGGCCATCAAGGTTAAGGCGTTTCCCGCTGAATGGGTATTCTTTTTTCAGGGCAGCGCTTACCATTCCATCCCCAGCATAAGACAGTTCAAACCACTGCCGATCCCAAGAAAAGCTACCTTGTCTCCCGCTTCCAGAATGTCGCGCTCATCAGCAATAGCGGCCGTCAGCGGCAGCGAAACGGTGCCCATGTTGCCCAGATATTCGTAGGTTGTGAAGTCTTTTTCAGGTGGGATGTCAAGAGATTTTAGAATTGCGCTCTGATGGGCTGAACCGACCTGATGACAGACCACCTGGTCAACATCCTCCGTGCGCCAACCGACCTGCGGGAGAAAGGCTTCCCAGGTGCGCCGCCCCAGCTCGACACCGTAGTTCATGACATTGACCCCATCCGTTGACATGGACTGAACGTAGCCACCCTTGCCGTCCGGGGTGATCCCCCAGAGACAGAGCCGGTGATGTTCCGGGGCCGACTGGGTAATGCCGCCCAGCAGTTGTCGCCGGGAAGAGCCTGAGAAAGAGCCGTCTGTCAGCAGGATTGCTACGGCACCGGAACCGCCGGTCAGCGTTGCCAGCGAGGCGGCAAAGTGCTGCATTGTCCTTTCTTCAAGCATCCGGGCGATCATAATGTCATTGATTTCGCGGGCGCTCTCGCAGGAAACCACCAGACCGGCCTTTATCTGACCCAGTTCGATCCGATTGGCTACGTCGAGAATACCATTGAGCACACCAAGACAGGCATTGGAGAGGTCAAACACGGCGGCTTTGCCGCCAATACCGAGTCCGGCGGCGATGCGACAAGCGGTTGCCGGCTCGAACTGCTCACGGCAGACACCGGTGTAGATCAAGGCTCCGATCTCATCAGGAGAAATTCCGGTAGACAGCAGTACTTTGCGCGCGGCAGCAATTGCGCCATTAGAAAGCGGATAACCAGGTTCCCACCAGCGCCGCTCCCTGATCCCGGTCAGAGCCTGCAACTGTCCCGGCGCAATGCGCAGGTAACGGTACAGCGGCTCCAGACGGGATTCAAGTTCGGTCGAGGTAACAACAACCGGCGCCAGTTCGTAACCCAGCGCCTCAATGGTCACTTTGCGATACTTCATTTAGTGTTCTCCAAGCGTATTGTAAAATCATTCATCTGATAGATCAGCTTGCCATCCACGGCAAGAAAGCCATCTGCCGTCATAATTCGCTGCTGTTCATCCACAGAGGTGATCCAGGCGCTCACTGTTACCTGTTTGTTGGTCGGCACAACCTGCCCGCGATACAGCCATCTGTGTTTATGCCCCGGCGCGGCGGCAGAGATGATATCGCCATCCTGCCAACCCCAGCGTTCCACTGCCGCAAACTTGACAAGCTGGATAAACGACTCTAGCCCCAGTGAACCAGGCGTCACCGGATCCTCAAAGAAGTGCGCCTTGAAGAACCATTCCCCGGGATCCACATCTTTGATGCCACGAATGTAGCCAAACCCTTGCGGTCCGCCATCCGGCACGAACAGTTCTATCCGGTCGATCATGCGCAGCTGTTTTTTTGGGAAAGGTACAGCTTCAGGGTAGGGTAAGCTTCTGCCTCTGTCAATCTCCGCAGCCGTAGGTTGGTACGGTTCTGCATCACGGATGCCGACCTGATTTGCCAAAGCCTCTTTAGCGAAGAAACCGAACATGGTATCACCCTCATAGATGACTCCCTGCCTGTCTGCGACGCTGAAGTCGAATTCCTGGATGATCATACCGCCGCTGGTAGCCACTTTTTTCATTATTGCGCTGCAGGTCAGTATCCCGCTGTCGGGAGTCACCACACGGTGCTGAACGGCTGTGCCTCCAAGATTGCGGAAAGAGATATCATTCGGGCTTGTCAAGGCTGAACCGACATAAGCTGCCAACCAACCGCACGGCTGCAGTGCAATTTCCAACAGGACAGAAAAAGGCATTCTGTCATGCCGTTCTGCTTCAAAAAACCAGGCATCCGGCGGCAGGTCATACTGGGATTCAGCCCAAGCCCCGGCGGTCATCTGCCACGGTTCGCCGCGAAGTGCGGTAACGCGATCCATGAACTGGAACGGGGGACCGGGCAGGCGGGCAATCTTGCGGTCGTTATCGAAGATGCGGTACGGCTCGCCGAAAGCTTCGGAAGGATTGCCGTTGCTGTAGGCAAGGATTTGCTCCTTGGTATAGATGGCCGGCTTACGAGAATCTACTCCATTCATCCCCCGGCTCCATATATCTATCAGCTGTTCTCTTGTTGTGCCGGCCAGTCTGGCCGACATGCCGGTGATCTCTACAATCGGCTTGCCATCAGCGTACATCAGAGCGTCACAGATGACATACGGCTCCGGGCGGTAACCGATTTCGCGAATTGTGACCTCATAGGTGACAACCTTGGTGTTCTCAAGTACCTGTCCCCGACAGCAGAGTTCGCTGGTCACATCCGGCACCGGTTCCCAGACCGAACCAGCCGCTTCAGCCACCCAGCCGAGCCGCAGCAGGTAAATCCGCAGAGTGTGCATGCAGCACTCATACATAAGTGTGCCCGGCATGACCCGGTCATCTACAAAATGGCAGGTGATAAACCAGTCATCCGGGTGAATATCGGCCTCAGCCCGGATGATGCCGATACCGCAGCGTCCGCCGTTTGGATCTATTTCGTTGACGCGGTGCACGAGGCGCATTCTGCCGCCCGGAATTGTCAGTGGGTGTTCGATCGGCAGCCCTCCGAACAGTGGACCGAAACAGCCAGCCAGGTCACCTTCACGCAACCGGTCGAGCTGTGCGGCATCGTACCCCTCATTTGTTATCGGCACCAGCTCCTGCCAGTCAGCCGGACGGATACCGGCTGTGGGGCGCAGATCAAGGGCCGGCCGCACGATGCCTTTGCCGGCATCAAGCTCCTGCTGACTGAAGAAGCCGGCGCAGCCGTCACGCATGGAGAGCAGTGGATGTCCGTCCACCGTTGCCTCGAAGAAGAAGCGGAACAGCCAGGTGTCGCCCTGGCGGAAGAAACGTTCGATGTGGATATCGTAATGGATCGTTTCACCCGGGCCGGGAAGCCCGCGATGGAAGGTGACCACAGCGTCGAGCAGACGGTAGACCGCAAGACCACGGGTAACGAAGTCGATTCCCAGGTAACCGGAAAGAAACAGGTCGGCCTGACCCGCCTCTACTGCGATGCAGGTCGGGATACGCCCGCCATCCAGATACCAGGAACTGGCGTGGATATCGTGTTCGGTAACGACCCGGCCATGGGACATGGACTTTTGCTCACCCTCGACAGACATAATCCGGTCCACCAGCATGAGTGGTTCGTCCGGCAAGCGCACGCGGGACGGGAAACTGTCCACTTCGGCAAAATCCGGACCGAGCAGCTTGGCGACGGAGCCACGGGCGAACTCCAGACAGAGGTCGCGGTTGTAGGCAACGGAGTCTTTTACCCCATTTCCTGTAGGGGCAAAGCATGTTTCATCTGCTTTGCCCTTGTTTATACGGAGATTAAAGACGGGTGAAGCAGATAAAGCTTTTGCTTCACCCCTACAAATCGCCACCTCACCCCCCAGCGCCTGTTGCAGAGTCATTTCCAGCTCTACGGCCCGGGCCATGGATTGGCTGATAACATCACTGAAGTCGAGAAAGGCCTTGTGTGCCCGGGTCTGTTCCTGCTGCACCCGGGCAAACTCACCCAGAAGTGAATCGGATGACAGTGTTGCGACAGAAAACCCGGTGTGTTCAGAGGCGGCAGGCCTGGCTGGAACTACAAGTGGCTTTGTCCGGGTGTTTGATGCCACAGGGAGCGGCGGATGGAACGGTTTCCCGCCGATGGCAATCCGCGCCCCGGCAGACTTTGTCTCTGCGGAAATCACCGTAGCCGCTGCATCGAACAGTGGAGCAAGGTTCAGCGGTACCCGTTCAGTAATCAGGTGCCCCAGCAGGCGCAGTAATGTAGAAACCGGATCCTGCCCCTGAAAGCAGGCAGACCTGGCAAGGTGAGGTCGCCCTTCCAGGATGCGGGCAATCATGCGGCTGCAGGAGCTGCCAGGACCCATCTCGATGAAGAGGCGCACACCGTCATTGTAGGCGGATTCGATCACTTTCGGGTAGTCGATTCCCTTCAGTGCCTGCGCCAGAATGGCGTCGGCGGCGCTTTCAGAGGTTACCGGGTAGGAGCTGGCAGTTGCAGCGCTATAATAGGTTACTCCCGCCGGGGGGGTGGCCGGGAAGAGGTGCAGCGCACGGTAAGGTGCCGCCACCGGCTGCGCCACCTCGCAATGTACCGTAGTTACTCCCTGGAGTGGGAAAAACCGGCAGCCGAGTCCGGTAACCAGCTTTTTAACCGCCGCCGCGTCCCCGCCAACTACGCATTCGTCCGGTGTATTAATAATCAGGAGATAGACGCGCGGAATATCAACGAGTAACCGGCGGACCTCTTCGGCCGTAGCCTCGACAACCCCCAGACTCCAGTTTATAGTTTCGCTTTCGCCCACTTCCCATGCGAGTCGTGCCGCACGGCATTCACCGCCCAGATCATGGGTAAACAGAGTAGATTCCTGCATGCGGGTGTACATGCCGTCCCGGTCCCGCCAGGCGCGCAGGGCAAAAAGCCCGGCCGATTCACCGAGGCTGCAGCCGATTACAGCAGAAGGTGCAACGCCGAAGCTGCGTACCAGATCAGCGACAGCGCTCCCGATTGCGACCTGGCCGAATATCACCGCCCGGTGGTTGATGTCTATTTCGCTGGCAGGAGCTCCATTCCAAAACAGTTCCGGCTGAAACTGCTTGCGCAGATAAAGATTTTCGGCATTCTGGTTACGGAGGATTTCGGGCCAGCGGCTGAAAAGTTCCATCCCCATACCGGGATAATGATTGCCGGAACCGGGGAAGACAAAGGCGATCTGCGCGTCTCGGCCAAGAGGCGCCGGGGCATAGAAAAGCCGGTCGCGCAGGGCTGGCACGTTGCCGGGGGACAATTCTCCCGTGGTCAGGGTAAACTTTCCCTGTTCGATCAATGCCTCAAGTTCCCCGGCATTCCTGGCGACCAGAGACATGGCAAGGGCTTTACCGGATGACGCCTCATATCGGTCTCGGCAGATTGAGGCCAGCTGAAGAATACTATTCTTTTTGCTTTTAAGCAGGTTACGGCCCAGTTCATCCAGCTCAGCTTTAAGTTCATCCGGATTGTCGCCGGCCAGAGCGAAGAGGAATTCGTTGCCGTTGCCAAGCGGGGCGATCCGTTCAGGAGCTTTTCCAGGGAGCTGTTTATCCCACCCTTCGAGCACTACATGGCTGCAGGAACCATCGACTCCGCAACTGCTGACCCCGGCACGGCGTGGACCGTCATCCCTGTTGTGCAGCCAGTAACGGGACGAACTGGGTAGAAAAAGCGGGCCGGCAAGAGGCAGTTCAGGGCACGGCTGCTCAATGCCACGGCAGGGAGGAATAATCTCCTGATACAGAGCCAGGCATGTCCGCACAACAGAAGCTAAACCGGAAGCAGCGCCACAGTGACCGATGTCGGCCTTGACACTGGCAACAGCGCATGAATGTTTTTCTCTGTCTGCGCTGTCAAAGAACGATGTCAGAGCGGCAGCCTCTCTGCGGTCCTCATCGGGATCACCGGCGGCGTTGGCTTCAATATAATCCACCGTGTCGGGGCTCACGCAGGCATCGGCATAGGCGCGTTCAAGGGCATGTCTGTACGCACTGTCACCACTCGGCTGTACATCGCCACTGCTGGAACCGATGCCGCGGATAACGGCATAGATTCGATCACCATCACGCTCTGCATCTTCCAACCGCTTGAGAACAACCGCCGCGGCGCCTTCTCCAACAATGGAGCCGTCCGCATCCTGATCAAAGGGGGCTGCTCGTCCGGAAGGGGAGAAAGGTCTCAGGGAATGGCGGCCCAGAACAGCCCGCAGATCACCCGCCATCTCAACGCTGCCGACCAGCGCGCGGTCCAGTTCACCCACCTGGAGCAGGCGGACTGCCGTTTCTAAAGAGCGAACACCGGAACTATCCTCACTCGATAGCGTGAAGCTTGGGCCGCCGACGCGGAATTCCCGCGCGATCCTGCTGGCGACGACGCTGCCCAGCGCACCCATGGTACGGTTGGCGCTCAAGGCCGGTCCGACCGTGTCGCAGAGTTGCTTTGTCCATGCGTTCAATTCTTCCGGAGAAAGTTCGCGCCCCAGTTTTCTGGCCCACTCTTCGGCCTGTCCGGGCAGAGACCAGCGCAGGCTGAAGTTGGTACTGTTCAGGTCGAGGGCAATGCCGATAAAAACCCCGGTCGTAAGGTTGTCTTCACGTCCCAGGCCGGCATCATGCATGGCAGCGGCGGCGGTTTGGAGCATCAGCAGCTGCTGCGGCAGCATCTCCTCCATCTCGCGGGGGGGGATGCGGAACTGGTCCGGTGCGACCACAAGATCATCGAGGTAAAAACCGCTGAAAGGTGTGCGGCCCAATCCCTGCTGCTGAAACCAGCTGCTTTCCTGCGCACCCCACCACCTGTCGGGTGTTGTGGGCAGAGTCGTCTGATCTCCCCCCAGAACCCGCTCCTGAAAGGCACGCAGATTCTGCCAGGGACCGAAGCGGGCATCAATGCCGACGATCGCAATCGGAGCATTGATTCTTTCCGCTTGACGGGGAGGGACAAGAGTGGTGGCCGGCAGCCACTCTTCAACCAGCAGATGGGCATTGATACCGCCGAAGCCAAACGCGCTGATCGCGGCCCTGCGGGGTGTGTTATCGCTGCGGCGTAGCCACGGTTCCGCAGCCTTCAGGACGCGGAACGGACTTTGCTCCAGAGCCATACCCGGCTGTGGAGTATCGAAGTTGGCTGTCGGCGGGAGTGTTTCCGCCTGCATGGCAAGCAGAACTTTTGTCAGGGCAGCTCCGCCGGCGGCGGTCAGCAGGTGGCCGATATTCGATTTAACCGAACCGATCACGCAGCTGCTTCCGCCGGTTTCTGTACCGCCCCAGAGCTGCTTCAGACTGGCCACTTCTACGGCATCGCCAACCGGGGTGCCGGTGGCGTGACACTCGATCAGGTCCACATCATCAGGATTCCAGCCGGCCTGAGCATAGGCGGCACGCATGGCGCGCAGCTGACCTTCGGACATCGGAGCCAGCAGGCTGCCGCCGATGTCACTGGCCAGACCGATGCCCTTGATAATGCCATAGATCCGGTCACCGTGGGCAACGGCGTCTGCGGTCCGCTTGAGCAGGAACAGGCCGGCTCCTTCTCCGACAACGAGACCGTCACCGGCGGCATCGAATGGGGCGCTGACACCGCGCTTCGAGAGGGCACGCAGTTGGGAAAATCCCATCTGGGTATAGAGCGGGTCCGGGCGGGAGAGTCCCCCGGTCAGCATGGCGTCGGCTCTGCCGGACAGAAGTTCCTCCACGGCGAGCTTGATGGCGTACAGCGAAGAGGCACAGGCGGCATCGAGCGTGCAGCCGCCTCCGCCAAGTCCGAGCGCCTGCGCCAGTATTCCGGCCGGGAGGCCGGCAACATAGCGGTTTAGTGCGTTCGAAGTGGTTTGCTCTGTTTTTGACGTACTACCGTGACCGAGAAGTTTTTCTTCGAAGGTTTTGCCCAACCATGTGCGAGCCAGCTGAGTGGATGTTTCGCTCGGCAGCGCCAGATTACCGATAATAACGCCGATTCGTGAGCGGTCGAGCGGAGCGGTAATGCCATCGTCAAAAGCACGTTTTCCGGCGTGAATCAGCAGATGAAAGAGCGGATCCAGCCCTTCCAGACGGGCTGGATCTATGGCAAGCCCGCTCAGAGTTGCGGTGGTTGGTATTTCATCGATAAAACATCCCCGGCGGGAATAGACCCTGTCCGGAGTACCAATAGCGGAAGCATAGGCCGCATCGGCAGGTATCTGCCAGCGACCCGCCGGCACCTCTCTGGTTGCACTCCGGCCGTTACGGACATTCGCCCAGAAACTGTCAAGATCCGGCGCATCGGGAAAGATACCGCCGATGCCGACAATGGCGACTGATGGAGTGGAATCCGTCATCAGGCGGCTTCCTGTACAACGCACCCTGACTGCGCCAGCTGATTACAGCGAAAAGCCTGTTCCAGGGACGGATCAATGATACATTCGTACCCTTCCATTCGCGCAATCAGTTTACCGCTCTTTCTTTCCATAAATTCCATGTCAGCGGAGGCGCTGTGTCCATTTTCAGCGGTGACACGGATTACTATCTGGGCGCCATTACGGGGGAAACTCCCCTGAAATTGGCGATAGCGTCCCATAAATACGGGGAGAGATCCGGAACCGAAACGTTCTAAACTCCAGAGAATCATGAGCTGGAAGGCACAGTCTAAAACAAGTGGATCGGTAATCCAGATATTTCTTAGCGGCTGTTTGATCCATTTAGAAGGTTCAGGAGCGGCTTTTACCACTGCAGAGACACCTTCTGCCGAGCAACTGTTGACCTGCTCAATGCCATGCAGATCGGCCCCGTGGAAGAGGCGCTCCTGGTTGTATATTGCGCCTATATCATGCGGATATGGGGTAGCGGGCGGATCTGTTATTGAACGAATGCCTTCCGGTAATCTGGTCGCCAGGACAATTTCAGCACGTGCGTGAAGAATAGAGCGTCCGTTCCCTGCAGTGCTGGTCAGCTCTACAGGAACATAATACAGCGAACCCTGTTTTTCTGCCCGTCCCGCCAATACATGCAGAGAACAGGACGAAGTCTGTTCGAAGGTGACCCCTTTGCAGATTCGCAGGTCATTGAAACCGTGGAAGCGGAAGCCAGGGTTGCCGTGCATAGCTCCATGGGCCAGCCATTCAACAATCATGGCCATGGGAAGTACGGCTTTGCCGCCCAGAACATGAGAACGGATAAAGGGATAGTCGTCCACCGTCAGGACGAGACTGAAAGCCTCCTCCAGCGGTTTGGCAGGGAGTGGAGATTTTACCGGAAGTGGACTCCCTGCAGTATCGGCCAATGCGATGACCTCAACCGGTGCGCCAGTTGCTGCTATTTCTCTGGCAAGAAGTTTGCCGCCCGCAGCGAGGCTGATCAGACCGATCCCTTCGCCACTGAAAACCTTTTTAAGAGCTGGCGTGACCATGCCGCCGTCCCACGGACCCCAGTTAATGCAGACAGTGCGGCATGCGGGGCGCTGGCGTGACTCAGCCTGAGCCAGTTTGTTGAGGATTTCATTGGCAACGGCATAATCCACCTGTCCACTGCGTCCGAAGCGGCCTGTGGTGGAACCGAACAGGGCGATAAAGCGTAAGTCATCACCATCTGTTGCGGCGAGCAGTGTGCGCAGACCGATAACTTTGGTGCTGTAAACCTGGGCAAACTGTTCCCCTGTTTTGTCACAGATCAAACGGTCGGCCAGAACACCCGCTCCATGGACAATGCCGCGGATAGGTCCCTGCTCCCGGCGGATCACCTGCAGCAGGTCATTTACGTCCTCACTGCTGCGGATATCAACAGAGCGGTAGAGTGCATGTCCGCCGACAGATTCGATAGCGGCCAGAGTCGCTTTTAATTCACGTCCGGCAATAACTGAGCGGTAGCGTTCTTCAATATCTTTCGGATGAAGTTTGCCCGGCGATTGCTGGAGGATGGCTTTTTTGATGTCACTTTCACTAATCAGTGGTGACAGCCACTCCGGTTCCGGCTGTGGTTCCGGACTGCGTCCGAGTAAGACAAGAAGCGGGCGGTACGCTTCGGCCAGGGCGATAGCTGTGGCAGCGGTAACGCCACGACCACCTCCGGTCACGATTACGACATCTCCCGTTTGCAGTGGAGCCTGTGCGGGGTTTGCCAATACTGGCAGCTCGGCCGGTTCCAGGGTAATGCGCCCGCCTGGTTTTAGTCCAATCTCGACCGGTCCGGCCAGAAAAAGTTCTATGGATAATGCGTTGGCAGCAGTGGCTGTGTCCGGGAAAGCACCCAGATCGATAGCCTTGCAGGAAAGTTCCGGCCATTCATGGGCCGCAGTTTTAGACAGCCCTGCCAAGCCTCCAGAGAGCGGATCAACGAGGATCGACCCGGCGTCAAAGGCAAAAGCACCGTCGAGGCGTGAAACTGTGCTGAAAAATGCTCCCCCCGCCTCAGCACTTCGGCGCAGGCCCGGTGCGGCTTTTTTCAGAAGCTGGAAAGCGCTTTCCAGGAAGGTATCGTCCGTTCCGCTGGCAGGTGAAATAATCACCAGACCGGAGAGTGAATCCGTAGAAAGGATATCCGGATCGTCATCAATTTTGACCAGACGGACAGTACGCCCTTTGCTGGTCAGAATGGAACAGAGCTCAGAGGACAAGGGGGAACCGTCATCGGTTATCCAGACCGTGCCATTGTCCGCTACCAGCAGTTTGTCTGAACCTGCTGCAAGGGAAACCGGGACGACGGTGCTGCGATGGAGTTCACTGCAGCGTCCGGACTCCGCTTCGATGCTGCTCGCAGGGGAGGTGGCCGGCTGCTGGAAAACAGCCGCAGGAGCACCTGCTTCCAGGTAGCGGGCAATTTCGCCCAGAGTATGCAGAGAACCAAGATGTTCCGGACCGATAAGCGGCGATCCTGGCAGCCGTTCTTGCAGAGCGGATAGAATTTCAACCCGCTTGATGGAATCGATGCCGAGGTCGGAATCCAGCCCCATCTCCAGTTCGAGCATTTCCACCGGATAGCCGGTTTTCTCGCTGACGACCGCGAGCAGGGTTTCTGTGACATTATGTGC
>JAFLLC010000017.1:48429-67835 GCA_019162745.1 Deltaproteobacteria bacterium
GATAGCCGGTTTTCTCGCTGACGACCGCGAGCAGGGTTTCTGTGACATTATGTGCGGCTGGTGGCTGCACGGTGGCAGTTGCAGCTGTAGAAATCATGCCGGCACCGAGAAATTTGGCAATCTCGCCCAAGGTATGCAGGGAACCGAGATGTTCCGGACCGATAAGCGGTGATCCTGGCAGCCGTTCCTGTAGAGCGGATAGAATTTCAACCCGCTTGATGGAATCGATGCCGAGGTCGGAATCCAGCCCCATCTCCAGTTCGAGCATTTCCACCGGATAGCCGGTTTTCTCGCTGACGACCGCGAGCAGGGTTTCTGTGACATTATGTGCAGCTGGTGGCAGCACGGTGGCAGTTGCAGCTGTAGAAATCATGCCGGCACCGAGAAATTTGGCGATCTCACCCAGGGTATGCAGGGAACCAAGATGTTCCGGGCCGATAAGCGGCGACCCTGGCAGCCGTTCCTGCAGAGCGGATAAGATTTCAACCCGCTTGATGGAATCGATGCCGAGGTCGGAATCCAGCCCCATCTCCAGTTCGAGCATTTCCACCGGATAGCCGGTTTTCTCGCTGACGACCGCTAATAATGTGTTCGAAACCAGATCTGTATCCGGTGCGGGGGTAGGAGGAGCGAGAACAGTCAAGGTAGCTGCAGGTTGTGAAACCGGTGCTGCTGCGGTTGCGGCGACTGGAGCGGCAAGCGGCGGTTCGGCCGGTTGAAATACTGCCGGTTGTGTACTCCCGTGAAGGATGCGACTCTGCTGCTCCAGCAGGGTTTGGATGGTCCTGGTGGCGGCCTCCTGCCCTTCAAGAAAAAGGCGGTGGAGCTGAGCCGTGTCCTCCTGCATCTTCTGCAGTACAGACATCCCTTCTCTGGTTATACGCAAAGAATCTGCCAGAAGGTCTCGTGAAGCCGGGCTGCTTGCTGGATTACAGGACGTCCCTGAAGCCATTGCGGGTGCTGCCGGTTGGGAAACAGCCAGCGAAACAGCCGGGGGAACCGGTGCCCGCTTGGGTCTGGGTTTGACATAATTGGCACCACAAATTGGAATTGTCATGGCCGCTTTTTTTGAATTGGCCTGTTTCGGTGGAGCATACCCGGCGTCCCATTTAGCCAGCTGTACCGATTGGCCAAGTGCGGCGAGTTGCGCCAGGCAACGGGCCAGATCAACTATACCGGAGTTCTTGCCGTTAGAAGCATCAACCGCCACGACTGTACATGCCTTATCGCCAAGAATCGACTTGACCAGGCCGCTCAATCGCGAACCGGGGCCGACTTCTACAAAAGTTTTGACACCTGACGCATACATGGCTTCGATCTCGGCAACGAACTCTACCGGGCGCGCTAACTGTCCTGCCAAAAGTTCCTTGGCCTTGACTTCGCTGGCAGGATATTTTGCTGCTGTCGTGTTGGAAAAGACCGGGATGCTGCCGGTGCCAAGATGTATGCCGGTCAGAGCGGTCAAAAGCGGTGCGGCGGCATCCGCAACCAATGAACTATGAAATGCGGCTGCCACAGGCAGTTGTTTGCATGTCAATTGTCGGGCGCTGCAGGTCGCAACAGCCCGGCCGATTTCATCACTCCTGCCGGAAAGAACAGCCTGATTAGGAGCATTGCAATTGGCAATTACAAGATCAAGTTTCTCTTCATTAAGCATCTGCTGTACATCGGCCAAAGGCGCGGAGACCGCCAGCATGCTCCCTTTGTCGCCATCACCACACGCCATAAGGTTGCCGCGCAATCGTGAAAGGGTATGAAAGTCAGCATCTTTCAGCCGCCCGGCGGCGCACAGGGCGGTAAGTTCCCCATAACTGTGACCAGCCGTTGCATTCGCTGTTATGCCAAACGATTCCATCACCCGCAAGGCACCCAGGCTTACCGCACCAATGGCCGGCTGGGCGATGTCAGTCGCACGCAGAGCTTCTTCCTGCTGTTTTTCACTGTCAGGTCCGAAGGGGGTGGCCGGATAAATCAGGTCGGTCAGGCGAGCACCGTTTGCTGGAGCAAAGCCTGCTTCTGCTTCAGTGATTGTTGCCAGCATCTCCGGGAAAGTACAGGCAAGATCACGCAGCATGCCGGTATACTGGGCCCCTTGGCCGGGAAAGAGGATGCCGAGTTTGCCATCAGCCTGCCCGGTGGCATAGTAGGTGCCATCTGGACTGTTCCAGGCGGTTGTACTGTTTTTGCGCAGCATGGCCATGGCATTGGCGCATTGCGATGTAAGGTTGTTTTTGTTCCGCTCTGCCACCAGAATCAGACGGCAGGGTGCTCCTGCGCCAAAGGCTGAACGCAGAACAGCAGCTTGTGCGCGTAAATTTTCCCATGACTGTTCAACGCTGATAGTGGAAAGTGCTGTTTCCAGGCTCGCGGCATCAATACCGGAAAAAGCGAGGATCTGGACATTGCCGTCCCAGTCAGCAGAACTGCCCGTCGGGCGGTATTCTTCCAGTACCATGTGAAAATTTGAACCGCCAAAACCGAAAGCACTGACAGCCGCACGACGTGGAGCGCCAGGAGAAATCCACGGACGTTTTTTCGAAGTCAGATAAAAAGGGGTGTTGCCCCCTGAAACTTCCTTGAGCGGATTTTCTACCTTTATGGTCGGCGGAATGACCTTGTGGTGCAGGGCCAGCGCAACCTTGATAAGGCCGGCCGCTCCGGCCGCCGCCTTTGAATGCCCAATTTGGGATTTTACTGAACCGAGGGCGCACCATGGCCTGTTCGTCTCACCGTAAATTTCTCTCATGGCCGAGACCTCAACTACATCACCTACTTTAGTGCCGGTGCCGTGGGCCTCTAACAGCCCGATGCTTTCGGGAGTAACTCCCGCGCGCTGGTAGGCATCATTAATAGCTTTTTTCTGTCCGGATGCGCTGGGGGTATAGATCGCTTCTCCTTTGCCGTCACTGGATGACCCAATACCACGGATCACCGCATAGATACGATCGTTGTCCCGTTCTGCATCGGCAAGACGCTTGATAACAACCAGGCCAAGTCCCTCTCCCAAAATTGTACCGTCAGCGTTGATATCGAACGGCTTGGCGTTGCCGCTGGCCGAAAGCGCCGGGGTCTTGCTGAAACACACGTACATGAAAATGTCGTTGAAGGTATCGATACCTCCGGTGACCACCATATCGGATTTACCGGTTGCCAGCTCCATGCCGGCAAGGTGCAGTGCGCTGAAAGAACTGGCACAGGCGGCATCAACCGTACAATTAGTCCCGCCCAGATCATACTGTTTGGTGATTCGTCCCGCCACCACGTTACCAAGCAGGCCTGGAAAGGAATTTTCCTGCCAGGGGACATAAGAATCAGAGATACGTTGTACGACATCTTCTGCGGTTGTATCATCCACTCCGGCATCTTTCAGTGCCTCCCGCCAGTGTGGGTGGCCTAAACGGGCTCCCAGAGGAATAACCAGCTCAAGCGAGCCGGTAACACCGATAATAACGCTCACACGGTCACGGTCATAAACACGATCTGAACCATAGCCGGCGTCCCTGAGAGCCTGTCCTGCCGTTACGAGGCCAAGTAGTTGTGATGTATCGATAGCCTCTATGTTGGCAGGAGGAATGTTGAATTCCATCGGGTTAAACGGGATCGGGGAAAGGAATCCGCCACGTTTTCCGTAGGTCATATCCGGTGTTGCTGGATTCCGGTCGTAATAATCGGCCACATGCCAATGCGTTGCCGGGATGTCGGTTATTGCATCAATCCCTTCGCGTATATTTGTCCAGTATGTCGTGCTGTCTTCAGCCAGGGGGAAATGACAACCGATACCGATAATTGCCAGCGCTACACCGCCGGTGGGGATATTCTGATTCGACTCTTCCTGTTTCACCGCTTTCTGTTTCACGAAAGATACTCCTTGATCTGTGTGTACTCTAAAGGTCCTGCATGCGCAGGTTCCGCCTGGAGGTGGATACCCTGGTAGCGGAGAATATTGGCACGTGTCAGCACCGCTGCACCAAAAAGAATATTCATGGCAACAGCTGATACGGTGCGCCTTGCCGGGGATTCCAGGAAGCTCCCTGCGGCCCATTCATTAAAGGCTCCCATGGCCGGGCCGCACCAAACCTGATAGTCGATCTTGCGTGAACTATCGCCGTCTTTGGCCCAGTGAGCCGCCTGTCCCAGATACCAGCGGAAAACCAGCGCCATGAGATGCTTCGGATCACGTTCGGCACGCTCGACCTGGCGCGGATCACGCTCCGCAAAAAAACTGCGGGTATTCTGCCAGATATCGTCGAGGCCGGATTTAAAAATGGTCTTTTCCAATTTATCACGCTCAGCGGCCGGGATATCATCCAGGCTGTCGTGGGCGCGGTAGAGGTCATACAGCTTGGCCGCTCGCATCGGAAACATGGTGCCGCGTTTCAGTACCTGCACGGTTACCCCCATCTCGAACATATCGGCAGCCGGTGCCATGGATACGTCAGCCTGGCGTGTCTCGGCCAGCATTTGTCGCACCTCGTCCGATGTTCCGGATTCAATGCACGCCTGATTGACCGAACCGGTCATGATATAGGCGGCACCCATTGCAAAGGCTGCCGCAGCCGCAGCCGGGGTTGCAATGCCGCCGCCAAGACCGGCTCGCAACTTTACTGCGTAATCATGTTTGGTCTGCATACGTAAAGCGACATTTTGTATAGTCGGGAACAGAGCCAGTGCCGGACGATTGTCGGTATGACCACCAGAGTCAGCCTCGGCAGTTATTTCCTGTGCCAAGGGAATCTGGCCTGCTAACTCGGCCTGCTCAGCCGTAATGGCACCTTCGGCAACCAATTGCTGCAGTAATTTTTCCGGGGGAGGGGAGAAAAACTTTTCGGCCAGTTCCTCCCGTGAAACCTTGGCAATTATCCTGTTCGGGACAACAATTGTGCCGTCATGCAACCGGTGGATGCCATGCGTCCGGTAGCGGACCAGATTCAGAGTCAAGGCCAGAAATGCTGACGCCTCCACCAGTCGCACACCCTTGCGGATGTACAATTCTGTCAGGGCCTTTTCCAGGTCCGGTTCTTGTGGCGAATGTATCAGATTGAAACCGTAAGGAAAACCGGCACCTGACAGGCGGTCTACTGCGTCCTCAACGGCACTGAATGGCAGACCGGCCGCTCCGAAGAAACCGAGCATGCCGGCCCGGCCTAATTCCTCAACCATGGCTACGGAACTGATCCCTTTGGCCATGGAGCCCCCCAGATAGGGATAGCGAATCCCCAGATCCGCACAGAATCCGGAGTCACCAAGCCGTTCGCAGATATTTTTCAGGCTTGCAGAGGATCCGCATAAGTCGGCCTGTGTGACAGTAGTTTTCAAGTTAAATCTCCAAAGTATTGATCATACAAATTAGTATGGCCATAATTACGCTAGGATTCAGGCAGGATTTATCTGAACAGATTGAACCAAACCGTTAGAGATAGCAGATCTGGATTGAGGATTTAGTGATTGAAGTTCGAGCAAAGATGACCTGAAGATTAGAAGTAAGGTTTGATTATAGCTCCTTTCGGCTTTATAGGTTGCGGTTGCCGCTATTTATCTTTCCTGATTCGTACTACCTGACTGACGCCAGGCATGGTCTCGATTACATGGTCATCCAGGTTTTCAGTATCGCCAATCACACCAATAATAGTCCGGTTGGCTCCGGTTGACTGATGAATGTCAAAATCACGGGTTATAAGATATTCCTTGATTGAATCCAATGAGGATTCCTCGGCATGTATTTTCATTATAATCAACACTTTAAATACGCTCCCCTAAACTTCTTCTTTATGTGACATGATTCGCTCCAGACGCCGGGACTCATCGACAACACGCTCAAACATCCGGACAATCGCATCATCGTCCAGTGGGCCCGGGTTATCCTCTTTCATACGGTTGAAAATTCGTTTTTCACGGGCCGGATCAAATACCGGCAGATTCAGCTCCTTCTTGGCCTGTCCTATTTCAAGAGCCAGTCTGGCACGTTCACTGAAGATTCGCAACAGTACATCATCCAGAAGATCAATCCGTTTTCGAATCTCGTTGATTTCCACTATGCAATAACTCCCTTTAAAAGTGCTTCTTCACAAAACTGTCTTTCTTGCAATTCTCATCATCAAGGAAAGGGTAATCCAGATTATAATGAAGTCCGCGCGATTCCTTGCGCATCTGAGCACAGGTTATGATCAGCTCTGCCACTGTGGCGATGTTGCGCAGTTCAACCAGGTCGGAAGTTACGTTAAAATTCCAGTAATACTCATCTATTTCTCCATGAATCAACTTTATCCGGCTCATGGCACGTGCCAAACGTTTATCCGACCGCACAATACCGACATAGTTGCACATGGTGCGCCTGATTTCATCCCAATTCTGCGAGACGACAACCATCTCATCGCTATTAGTGGCTGTGCCGGAATCCCAAATTGGTATTTCGCTATGGTCACTGGCAAGCGACTTAATGACTTCGCTGGAATGACGGTAGGCGCGGCTTGCGTAAACCGCAGCTTCCAAAAGCGAGTTGCTGGCCAGGCGATTAGCGCCATGCAGACCGGTGAATGCGGTTTCGCCGATGGCGTACAGGCCGGGAATGTCTGTTTCTGCATCAGAATTAACCGCCACTCCTCCGCAGAGATAGTGAGCGGCAGGCACGACCGGAATCCAGTCTTTGGTCATATCAAGACCAAACTCCATGCAGGTCTGATAAATATTAGGAAAGCGGTCGCGGATGATATCGGCAGGTTCATGCGTTATATCGAGGAAAACGCTGTCATCACCGCTGATCTTCATCTCGCTGTCTATAGCTCGGGCAACTATATCGCGAGGCGCCAGATCCTTCAGCTTGTGATACTTCTCCATAAAAGCCGTTCCATCGCGTCGGCGCAGGATTGCACCTTCACCACGAACCGCTTCAGAGATAAGAAATGATTTGGCCAGTGGATGAAACAGCGTCGTGGGATGGAATTGTATGAATTCCATGTTTGCGATCGTGGCGCCAGCGCGATAAGCCATGGCGACACCATCCCCGGACGCAACATCCGGGTTGCAGGTGTACAGATACACTTTACCGGCGCCGCCGCTGGCCAGGAGAGTAATCTTTGAGCTGAAGGTGACAACGGTATTACCGTTAATATCCAGTACGTATGCACCAAGACAGCGGTTCTGCTCCGTCTTGCGCCGTTCGATCTTGGCAGAGGTGATCAGATCGATGGCGATGTGGTTTTCATAAATTGTAATTGAAGGGTGCTGTCTGACCGCCTCTACCAGCGCCCGCTCAATCTCGCGACCGGTGATGTCCGAGGCGTGAAGAATACGCCGGGCGCTGTGCCCCCCTTCACGGGTCAGGTCGTACGATTCGCCGCTGGTGGTGAACTTCACACCCCACTCGATCAGGTTACGAATTGTCTGCGGCCCCTCCTCTACGACCATTCTGACAACATCTTCATGGCAGATTCCGGCCCCGGCAACGAGTGTGTCCTCAACATGGGCATCAAATGAATCATCGTCAGAATAAACGGTTGCGATACCACCTTGAGCATACTTGGTAGCTGATTCAGAAATATCCCGTTTTGTAACAATGGCGACGCTGCCATGATCAGCGGCCTGGAGGGCAAAGGAGAGACCGGCGATCCCGCTGCCGATAACAAGAAAATCGCTTTCGATGCGCATGTATTATTCCTCACGTATAATTCAGTGTATACAAGATTTCGAATTATTGACTCGTCTGGGCTTTTTGTCAAGCAGAGAGGGAAGGTTGCTTCGATAAACCTTGTTTTTGATATAAGCAAAATAAAATATACTTTTTTGGGATTTTCTCAAACAAATTGCATTATCACGGCATTATTAGTATAGTCCCCCGCTGTAATTCCACACACACTGTTTGCGACAAGGAACATGCTGATGAAAACAATTCTTTCCGGAAATGAAGCTATCGCACGTGGCGCCTATGAAGCAGGCTGCCTTGTTGCCTGCGGTTATCCCGGTACCCCCTCAACTGAAATCCTTGAAAATACTCTCAAATACAACGAAATAAATTCTTCTTGGGCCCCGAATGAAAAAGTGGCGCTGGAAGTAGTGATCGGGGCTTCATTTGGCGGTGGTCGGGCGCTCTGTACGATGAAGCATGTTGGCGTCAATGTGGCGGCAGACCCGCTCTTTACCCTTTCTTATACCGGTGTACGGGGCGGCCTGGTTATTGTTGCAGCTGATGATCCGGAAATGCATTCTTCCCAGAATGAGCAGGACAGCCGCAATTATGCAAAATTTGCCAAGGTGCCGATGCTTGAACCTTCTGACTCGATGGAATGCAAGGAGTTTACCCGACTGGCTTTTGAGCTGTCCGAACAGTATGACGCACCGGTTATGCTAAGAAGCAGCACCCGGATTTCCCACGGTAAATCTGTTGTGGAACTGGGCGAGCGGGTGACTGATCTGCCGTTGCCAAAACTCGAAAAGAATCCGGCCAAGCTTGTTATGCTTCCCGGTAACGCCCGTGTCCGCCACCCGCTGGTTGAGCAGAAACTGCTGGATCTTTCCAAAGCAGCCGCAACGATGCCGCTCAACCGTATGGAGATACGCGACAGCTCTATCGGCATCATAACTGCCGGCATCTGTTATCAATATGTCCGGGAAGTTCTGCCTGACGCCTCAACTCTCAAACTTGGCATGGTACACCCGCTACCGCACGATCTGATCCGTGAATTTGCCGCCAAGGTAGACAAGCTGTATGTTATCGAAGAACTCGACCCCTTTATCGAAGACCAGGTTAAGGCAATGGGGCTCAAAGCAATCGGCAAGGAGATCATTCCCCTCTGTGGTGAACTGACCCCGGGACGCCTTCGCAGCGCCTTCTGCCTGCCGCAACCCGCCTCCACTCCGGTTGATAATATGCCCGGCCGCCCACCGAACATGTGTCCCGGCTGTCCGCATCGCGGTGTGTTCTTTGCGCTTAATCAGCTGAAAGCATACGTCACCGGTGACATCGGCTGTTACACGTTAGGCTTTATGCCGCCGCTCTCAGCGATGGACACCTGTGTCTGCATGGGGGCTTCAATCGGCATGGCCACCGGAGTGACCAAAGTCGTGTCTGCTGAGGAGAAGAAAAAGGTTGTGGCCGTGATTGGCGACTCCACGTTCCTGCACACCGGAATGAATGGCCTGATGGATATGGTCTATAACAATTCTCCCGCAACGGTGATCATACTTGACAACAGCATTACTGCAATGACCGGTCGTCAGGACAATCCGGCTTCGGGCCATACGTTGATGAATGAGCCGACTAATGCCGTTAATATTCCGCTTCTCTGCAAGGCGCTGGGGGCAAAGAATATTCGCGTCATCAATCCGCTCGATCTGGAAGAGACAAAGCGCGTTATCGGTGAAGAGATGGAACGCCCCGAGCCTTCCGTGATTATCACCAACAAACCATGTGTGCTGATTAAGCGTGATGATGTCTTTCAGAAAGGGCCGGTCTATGCGGTTGACGCCGGGAAATGCACCGGTTGCCGTGCCTGCCTGAAGATCGGCTGTCCGGCAATCGAGTGGCGTCCTGCGGGTGATGGGAGCAAGAAGGGTAAGGCAGGCATCGACCCGCTGCTCTGTACCGGCTGTGATGTCTGTCGCCAGCTCTGCAAGTTTGACGCAATCGGGAGTGTAAAATGAGCCGTCAGGTAACAAACGTACTGCTTGTAGGTGTCGGCGGGCAGGGGATTCTGCTGGCCTCGGAGATTTTGTCTGAGGCTGCAATGCTTGCCGGTTTTGATGTCAAAAAAAGCGAGATTCACGGCATGTCACAACGAGGTGGCAGTGTCGTTTCCCATGTTCGTTACGGTACGGAGGTTTTTTCCCCGATCGTGCCGGAGGGGGAGGGTGACATCCTGTTCGGCTTTGAGCTGATGGAGACCGCACGCTCACTGCTGCTTCTTAAACCGGGCGGCACCGTCGTTGCCAACGACCTGCAGATTTCACCACCGTCAGTGCTGATGGGGCAGGATACCTATCCGGCAGGGCTGGCGGAACGCATCAAGTCGCAGTTTGCCGATTTCCTGCTGGTCGACGGTCAGAAACTGGCCGCTGATGCCGGTAACGTCAAGGCTGCGAACACGGTCCTGCTGGGAGCGATCTCAAAACGGCTCAGCATCTCTGAAGCGTACTGGCTGAAAGCTCTGGAGAAGATGGTGCCGGTTAAGGCACTGGAAATCAACAAACGTGCCTTTCTGCTGGGGAGGGAATGCTAATGACTAGACTTGAAGAGATCATTGCCGCCAACAAGAATTTTGTGAAGCCGAACGCGTTTCCCCCGCTTCCAAAGTCGCCCCAGAGGCAGCTCGCCATCTTCACCTGCATGGACACCCGCCTGGTTGATTTTCTTGAACCTGCCATGGGTCTTAAGCGTGGCGAGGCGAAGGTTATCAAGAACGCCGGCAATACAATTATAGATCCGATGTCTGGTGGTGTGATCCGCAGTCTGGTAGCCGGAATCTTCACACTGGGAGTTGAAGAAGTCTTTGTTATCGGGCACCTGGACTGCGGCATGTCCCATATTGATGCCGAATCGGTAAAGATGGACATGGTCCGTCGCGGCATTTCTCCCGATGTCATTGAAATTCATATCCCGGACCTGAAACAGTGGCTCGGTATTTTTGCGCACCCTGTGGAAAATATTGAGCGGGTAGTAAAAATAATCAGGCATAACCCTTTGATACCAAAGGATGTCCCTATACACGGGCTTCTGTTTTGTCCGAATGATGGGCACCTTGAGGTTGTCGTGGATGGCTATAGCGGGGAAAGCTTTGCCGCAGGGCTGGTCTAATTTCTTAACGAGGTAATGCAGTATGTTTTTTAACGAAGAATTTGAAACTTTGCCCCGCCCCGCTCTTGAAGCATTGCAGTTGAAACGGCTGCAGTCAACGCTGGAAAGGGTATATGCCAATGTACCATTTTATAAAGCCTCTTTTGATGCTGCAGGTGTTAAGCCATCCGTTGTAACTCGACTGGAAGATCTGCAGAAGATCCCGTTTACCACCAAGCAGGATATGCGCGACTCGTATCCCTATGGACTGTTTGCCGCTCCGATGGATGAAATTGTGCGGATTCATGCTTCGAGTGGAACGACCGGCAAACCGACGGTCGTAGGGTATACCCAGAAGGATATCTCGACCTGGAGCGAGCTCATGGCGCGTTCGTTCGTTGCGGCCGGAGCCCACAAGGGGGATATTATCCATAACGCCTACGGCTATGGTCTTTTTACCGGCGGTTTGGGAGCACACTACGGCGCCGAACGGCTGGGAGCTTCCGTTATTCCGATATCGGGCGGCAATACCAAACGCCAGATCATGATCATGCAGGATTTTGGTTCGACGGTACTGACCTGCACCCCCTCCTATTCTCTCTTCATGGCTGAAGAGGCCGGGGCGGAAGGTATCGACTTCAAGAAACTTAAGCTGCGGGTCGGTATTTTCGGCGCAGAACCTTGGTCTGAAGAGATGAGGAACGAGATAGAGAAGAAGCTTAATATTACCGCAATAGATATCTACGGACTCTCCGAAATTATGGGGCCGGGCGTTGCCATCGAGTGCATTGAAGCCAAGCGTGGTCTTCATATTTGGGAAGATCACTTCATCCCTGAGATTATTAACCCGGAAACAGGTGAGCGCCTGCCGGAAGGGGAGTCTGGTGAACTGGTCATCACCACCATTACCAAGCAGGGTATTCCGTTGATCCGCTACCGTACCCGCGATATTACCAGCCTGACCTATGAGCCGTGCGTCTGTGGCCGCACTCATGCCCGCATCTCCCGGATGAGCGGTCGCTCTGACGACATGCTGATCATTCGCGGCGTAAACGTATTTCCCTCTCAGATCGAAGCTATTCTGGTCGGTATTGAGGGAATTGAACCACACTATATGCTTATTGTAGATCGAGTGGGTACACTGGACACGCTGACTGTTCAGGTTGAGGTCAGTGAACAGTTGTTCTCCGATGAGATCAAGGTGTTGCAGGTTTTGTCACGGCGGGTTGAAAAAGAGATCAAGGATATGCTGGGAGTTACCTGTACAGCAAAACTGGTAGAGCCGAAAACAATTCAGCGCAGCGAAGGCAAAGCAAGGCGAGTGATTGATAACCGAAAATTGTAGCGGCACTGCCTGCCGTGCCAGATCTAATGGAGGTACATCATGAAAGTTGAACAGATATCAATCTTCATCGAAAACAAGTCCGGCCGTCTGGCTGAAATAACCCGTGTTCTCGGTGAAGCCGGAATCAATATCCGGGCGCTTTCGCTTGCCGATACATCTGATTTCGGTATTCTGCGCTTGATTGTCAATGACGGCGCAAAAGCCGCCACGGTGCTGAAAGAAAACGGCTTTACCGTCAGCAAAACCGAAGTAGTCGCCGTTGAAGTACCTGACCGTCCAGGCGGTTTGTCTACAATTCTTCAGACTCTTGACCAGAAAGCGATCAATGTCGAATACATGTATGCTTTTGCTGAACGTTGCGGCGGAAATGCGGTAATTATCTTCCGTTTTGATGAAACAGATAAAGCCATTACCACACTTAAAGCTCAGAATTTTAGCATTCTTGACGGAAGCCGATTGTACAATCTGTAGCATCAAAAATATCGGAGGTAAAAATGAAAAAGATGTCGTTACTGTTCAGCAGTATCTGTTTGAGTCTCGTCTGTGCAACCGTATCCTTTGCATCCGGCACCATCAGGATCGGAGCCCTTTTTTCTGTTACCGGACCAGCTTCATTCCTCGGTGAACCGGAAAAAAAGACGCTTGAGCTTTTAGTGAAAGAGCTCAACGAAAAGGGCGGAATCAACGGTCAAAAACTGGAGGCCGTTATTTATGATACCGGCGGCGATGCAACCAAAGCGGTTCAACTGGCGACAAAGTTGATTAAAGATGATAAGGTCAGCGTCATTATCGGGCCGAGCACTACCGGTGAAAGTATGGCTGTTATCCCGGTCGTTGAAAAATGGAAAATACCGATGATTTCCTGCGCTGCCGGAATCAAAATCACTGATCCGGTCAAGCACTGGGTTTTCAAAACACCGGCCAATGACCATATTGCCGCCGAAAAAATTCTTAACTATATGGCGAGTAAAAAACAGAAGAGTATCGCTCTGTTAACGGTAACAGACGGATTTGGAGCCTCCGGTCGTGAGCAGATAAAGACTCTGGCCAAACAGAAAGGCTTTACCATCGTTGCCGATGAGGTATACGGTCCGAAGGATACCGACATGACCGCCCAGTTGACCAAGATTCGCGGTATCAAACCCGACGCGATAATCTGTTGGGGCACCAACCCGGGACCAGCGGTCATTACCAGGAATGTTAAACAGCTCGGACTCAAGACACCTCTCTATATGAGCCATGGCGTCGCTTCGAAAAAATATATTGAACTGGCCGGCGCCGATTCGGCTGAAGGGGTTATGCTGCCTGCTGGCAAACTTGCCGTATATGACGCGCTTCCGAAGGGTGATTCGCAGTACAAGTTGCTGAAAGGGTACGACCAGAGCTATAAAAAGGCTTATGGAACAGAGGCATCCACTTTTGGTGGTTATGCCTATGACGCGTTCCTGCTTACTGCAAACGCCATCAAAAAAGTCGGCTCTACGCCTGAGCAGATCCGTACCGGAATTGAACAGGCCAGCAAACTGGTAAGTGTTTCAGGAATTTTTACGATGTCCCCGAAAGATCATAACGGTCTTGATCTTTCAGCTTTTGAAATGGTCAAGGTTGTCAAGGGTGACTGGGCGCTGCTCAAGTAAATTTCTCAACAGATTACAGGGAGATTCTCTATGAATATTAAAGTCATGAACGTAATAATTGCATTGGTTACCCTGCTGCTCTCTACAAATGTATTTGCCGCCGCACCGATCAAGATAGGTGCCCTTTTCGCCGTTACCGGTCCCGCCGCTTTTCTTGGTGAACCGGAGCGCAACAGCGCCGAAATGGTGGTTAATGAGATTAACAGGGCTGGCGGTGTCAAGGGGCATAAGCTTGAACTGGTGGTATACGATACTACAGGTGATGCGACAAAGGCTGTTCAACTGGCAACAAAACTGATCAAGGACGACAAGGTAGTTGCCATCATCGGACCGAGCACAACCGGCGAGACCATGGCGGTAATCCCGGTGGCTGAAAAGGGAAAGGTTCCCCTGATATCGTGCTCTGCCGGCAGCAAAATTACCGATCCGGTGAAAAACTGGATTTTCAAAACGGCTCAGAACGATTCGCTGGCGGTCGGAAGGATTTATGAATACCTGCAGAAAACAAAACAGACAAAAGTTTCGATCCTGACTGTTTCTGACGGTTTTGGTGCATCAGGGCGCGAACAATTGAAGAGTCAGGCGGCCAAATACGGAATTACCATTGTATCCGATGATACCTATGGTCCTAAAGATACCGACATGACCGCTCAGTTGACTAAAATCCGCGGTTCCCATTCTCAGGCCATTATCTGCTGGGGTACCAATCCAGGACCGGCCCTTGTTGCTAAAAATGTCCGGCAGCTTGGCATCAAAACACCCCTGTTCATGAGCCACGGAGTATCATCAAAGAAATTTATCGAACTGGCGGGTGATGCTGCTGAAGGGGTTAAACTCCCGTCTGGCAAAGTCGTTGTTGCCGATCTGTTGTCCGGTTCCGACAAACAGAAAAAATCCCTGCTGGCCTTCGTAAAAGATTACCAGAAACATTATAATACAGAAGGCGACCATTTTGGCGGACATGCCTGGGATGCAGTTATGCTGATCAGGAATGCGGTCGATAATGGTGCTGGTTCCGCTGCGGCAATTCGTGACCAGCTTGAAAAAACCAGAGGGTTTGCCGGTATCGGCGGCACTTTCAACTATTCAACAACTGATCATGCCGGCTTGGGCAAAGATGCGTTCGTACTGGTAGAGGTTAAGAATAAAGACTGGGTGCTTGTAAAGTAGTACATACAAAAATGATTCTACCGTGGGGGCGAATGTCCATTCGCCCCCACATTTATGAGGTACAATGCAGTTCGATCAGATACTACAATACACGCTGTCAGGTTTGTCGACCGGTGCCATCTACGCTTTGATCGGCATCGGTTTTTCGATCATTTACAACGCGACCGGCATCATTAATTTTGCTCAGGGTGAATTTGTCATGCTGGGCGGTCTTTTTACGCTGTCATGTCTCGAGTTTCTCAAACTTCCGCTCTGGGCGGCAATTCCCTGTGCTATTACAGCTTCTACAGTGGTTGGAATTTTGTTTGAGCGCCTCGCAATCCGCCCGCTCAGGCAGCCGACCCCGATCAATCTGGTGATTATTACCATCGGCGGAAGTATTCTTATTCGTGGCCTTGCGATGCTGGTGTGGGGTAAGGATACCCATTCGGTTACCCCCTTTTCAGGTGACACCCCGATTGCCATCGGCGGAGCCACTATTTTGCCGCAGCATCTCTGGATATTAGCCATTACCCTGATAATAATCATCATCAATAAGCTCTATTTTTACCATACAATCAGCGGCAAGGCCATGCGGGCCTGCTCCTACAACCGACGGGCAGCTGGTCTGGTCGGTATCGACGTGCGGCGCATGGTGCTGTTCTCGTTTATCATCAGCTCGGCGATGGGTGCCGTTGCCGGAATCATCATCGCGCCGCTGACAATGACTGCCTATGATGTCGGTGTCATGCTCGGCTTGAAAGGTTTTTGTGCGGCAATCATCGGCGGGATGAGCAGTGGTCTTTCTACGGTTATCGGCGGCTTGATTCTGGGGGTGCTTGAGTCGCTCGGAGCCGGTCTTATCTCATCAGGCTATAAGGATGCTATTGCCTTCATAATTCTGCTCCTGATACTGTTTATCCGGCCGCAGGGTCTTTTTGGCAAGTCAGATTCGGAGCGGGTCTGACACCATGAAAAAAGACTTTCTCCTATTTGTCGCTTTTTCGCTGCTGGTCATGGCGGCCCCACAGTACTTCAGGGGAGGCTATATGATGAACGTGCTGGTGTTTGTCGGCATCAACACCATGCTGGCAATTGCACTGAACCTGCTCCTCGGCTACGCCGGACAGATATCCCTCGGGCATGCCGGTTTCTTCGGACTTGGCGCTTACTTGTCCGGTATCATGACGACCACCTTCAGCTTGAACCCATGGGTTGCCATGCCGGTTGCTGCGTTTGTGGTCGGTTGTCTGGCGGGTCTGATCGGTTTTCCTGTTCTGAAGCTCAAAGGTCATTACCTGGCCATGGCAACGCTCGGTCTCGGCATAATTTTTTTCATCATCTTCAATGAGACGTACGAATGGACCGGCGGTCCTTCCGGTTTATCAGGAATTCCAAATCTGCAGCTGGGCAGCATAGTTTTTGACAGTGATGTTAAAAACTACTATCTCATCTGGGGCGTGACCCTGGCGGTCATGCTGTTTGCGCTCAATCTGGCAAATTCCCGAGTCGGACGTGCCTTGCGCGCTGTGCATGATTCCGAGGTCGCAGCACAGGTTCTAGGTGTCAATGCCCGTCTCCTCAAGGTACAGATTTTTGCTCTCTCCGCGATCATCTGTTCACTGGCCGGCAGCCTCTACGCACATACAATGACGTTTATTTCCCCGACATCATTCGGCTTCAATTTTTCGATAGAGTTATTGACCATGGTGGTTATCGGCGGTCTTGGGAGCATTTACGGTTCGTTTCTTGGCGCCGCACTTCTTACCCTGCTGCCTGAATTTCTTCGTGGCGCCAATGATTACGACATAATTATTTACGGCGGCTTGCTGATGGTTATGGTCATGTATATGCCGGGTGGTCTTGTTCGAGGCATTCCCGCACTGTACAGGAAGATTATAAAGCCGAAAGGTGAGGCCGGTCATGCTTGAGCTCTCCGGTATTACTCAGATCTTTGGCGGCGTGACAGCCCTCGATACGGTTACATTTTCTATCGCTAAGGGTGACATTACCGGGGTAATCGGTCCGAATGGAGCCGGCAAGACGACACTCTTCAACATCATCACCGGAATTTATCGCCAAACTGCCGGCACCGTTCTGCTTGAAGGAAAGAATGTTACCGGTTTTCCGCCGGAACGTCTGGCCCGGCTTGCCATGGTACGAACATTTCAGAATATCGAACTGTTCGGAGGAATGACGGTGCTCGAAAATGTCATGGTCGGCATGCACACCAAAAGCTCCAGCGGTCTTCTCGCCTGTGCGCTCAAAATGCCATGGAGTATATCTGAGGAGCGTCGTATCCGTGAAGGCGCCGCAAAGTGGCTTGAATTTACCGGCATCCTGGATTTGTCAGAACATGCCGCAAGCAGCCTCCCGTTCGGGCAGGGCCGCTTGCTGGAAATAGCACGGGCGCTGGCCGCCATGCCGCGCATTATTCTGATGGATGAGCCGGCCGCAGGACTTAACAGTCAGGAAACACTTGCTCTGGCCCAGTTGATCAAGCGGATCCGGGATCTGGGCATCACCGTCGTTCTGGTAGAGCACGACATGGAACTGGTCATGGATATTTGCGACCGGATCGTAGTTCTTAATCTCGGCAGGAAACTTGCGGAGGGAACTCCGCGTGAAATCCAGGAAAATACTGAAGTCATAGCCGCATATCTAGGGGATGACGACTGATGCTGCGCCTTAAAAATATCAACACCTACTACGGTAAAGTTCACGCTCTCAAAAATGTTTCGCTGCATCTGCGGGAGGGAGAAATAGTGACCCTGATCGGTGCCAACGGCGCCGGTAAAACCACCATCTTAAATACCATATCGGGCGTTACACCCGCCTCTGCCGGTGAAATCCAGTTTTGTAAGGAAACTGTCACGGCGCTACCGCCGGATAAAATTGTACAGCGCGGTATATCCCAGGTTCCGGAAGGGAGGCAGGTGTTCAAACCGCTCTCCGTTGAGGATAATCTGGAGCTGGGGGCGTATCTCCGTTATCGCAGCAGGGAAGGGAAGTCTGCCATCCACAAGGACATGGAACAGGTGTTTACCCTGTTCCCACGCCTCGAAGAACGTCGTAAACAGCTGGCAGGTACAATGTCAGGGGGGGAGCAGCAGATGCTCGCAATCGGGCGGGCGCTGATGGCAAATCCCAGGATGTTGCTCCTCGATGAACCGTCAATGGGGCTTGCCCCGCTGGTCGTGCAGGAAATATTCCGCGTGTTGGAGCGTCTGCGGGACGAAAACGGTACCACTATCCTGCTGGTAGAACAGAATGCAAAGGCGGCTCTCAAACTGGCTGATCGCGGTTATGTTTTTGAAACCGGCAAGGTCATTCTGGAAGGGCCGGCTGATGAACTGCTGACAAATGCCGAGGTAAAACGCGCGTATCTCGGCAAGGACAAGAAGGAAATATGGGAACGATAAACCACCTGGATCTCCCTTTATCAAGGGGGACTTTATATTCATTAAGGAATTTCATCAATGCGTTTTCCGCTGCGTCTCAACTATGATCTGACAAAATACATAGTCAGCAACAAACTCAACAAAACAGAAAAGTATCCGCTGGTATTAATGCTGGAGCCGACTCATCTTTGCAATCTTGCTTGTTCCGGCTGTGGCAGGATCCGCGAATATGCCGACACTATTCAGGAAATGATGACTCTGGAAGAGTGTTTGCAATCGGTAGATGAATGCCCGGCGCCGGTCGTCACCATCACAGGGGGAGAGCCGCTCCTGTACCCGCAGATTCATGAACTGGTTGCTGCAGTATTGCAAAGAGGCAAGCATATCTACTTCTGCACGAACGCTATTCTGCTTGAAAAAGCGCTTGATATCATGACACCTCACCCCAATTTTACGCTCAATATTCACGTTGATGGTCTGGAAGAAACCCACGACCGTATTCTGGAACATAAAGGTGCCTTCAAAACTGCATTGGCCGGAATTAAAAAAGCCAAGGAGAAGGGATTTAGAGTATGTACAAATACCACCATTTTTAAAGAAACAGATCTGGTAGAAATTGAAATGCTCTTTAGCAAGCTTGAGGAGTATGGCGTTGATGGAGTGCTCGTTGCTCCAGGCTTCGGCTATGAAGCGGTTGGTGAAAAATTGTTTCTCGAACGTCGGGACATCGAAAAAAAGTTTGTTGACGTTTACGAGATGAGCAAAAAACATCGCTTCTTTTCCACGCCGATGTATTTGAGATTTCTTAAAGGTGAAAAGAAACTGGAATGCACCCCATGGGGCAATCCAACTCGTAATCCGCTCGGCTGGAAGGCACCATGCTACCTGATAACGGACGCCCATTATCCTACCTTTGCAGAGATGATGGCCAAGACAGACTGGAAAAAGTACGGCGTAGGGAAAGACCCCCGTTGCGCCCAGTGTATGATGCACTGTGGTTTTGAACCGACAGTTGTCAACGAGATTGGTAAGAGCTGGAAGGATATGCTGGAAATGATGATCTGGAACATGACATAGTTTTCCATGGTTTCGGAATGTCTTTAAGATAT
>JAFLLC010000135.1:0-36444 GCA_019162745.1 Deltaproteobacteria bacterium
TGTGGTTTAAAAGGGTTAAAGAGTGTGCTCTGGAAGCCCGGCAACACCCTCTTTTTTATCTGCACAGAATACCTCAGAAGGGCAGCTTTCTCAACATCAAAAAACGGATTGGATTATTTCCGCGTAACAGCAATTGCCTAATGGTGTAATTCGAGGCAAAGAGAGGTGTCAATAATCCGACACATTCAATGGTTTGACACGTGCGGATAAACCGGTTTTCAGGTACACACCATGACGCTGAAGGCTGTATCGCCAGAGTGGTCAGTATTACGGCCGTAGCCCCGGCATGATCAGTAGTGGCGGCATGGAAAATGCATAATTAAGCAGTTCGACACTACGCACGATAAGGCGGCTGACAGATATATTTTTATGGCAAATGGTTCGGTGGAAGCAATAGAGTTACGCGGATTCCGTAAAAACTCAGACATCTATGTCGCCGTGGGTTTGATAGGCATCCTGTCGCTGATGATTATCCCCCTCCCGGCATTCATGCTCGATATTTTTCTGGCCGCCAACATCACAATATCACTGGCAATTCTGCTGATTTGTCTCTATACGATGCAGCCGCTTGATTTTTCGGTTTTTCCCTCGGTACTGCTGGTCACGACCCTGTTCAGGCTGGCCCTCAATATCGCCGGAACCCGTTTGATACTGCTGCACGGGAGTGAGGGGGCTGAGTCGGCCGGTGCCGTTATCAAGGCGTTCGGGCAGTTCGTGGTCGGCGGCAATTACATTGTCGGAGCAGTGCTGTTCCTGATTCTGGTGGTCATAAACTTTGTGGTTATCACCAAGGGCGCCGGGCGAGTTGCCGAGGTTGCCGCGCGTTTTACCCTGGATGCCATGCCTGGCAAGCAGATGGCGATTGATGCCGACCTCTCAGCCGGCCTGCTGACCGATAAAGAAGCGAAGCTGAGACGCATGAAGATATCTCGCGAAGCCGATTTTTACGGTTCCATGGATGGTGCCAGCAAGTTTGTGCGCGGGGATGCGGTCGCGGGGATCATGATCGTCCTGATAAACATCTTCGGCGGGCTGATCATCGGGGTCTGGCAGCAGGGAATGCCGCTCATGAACGCTCTTTCCAACTATACGCTGCTGACTATCGGCGAGGGATTGGTCGCCCAGATTCCTGCTCTCATTATTTCGACCGCTGCCGGTATCCTCGTAACCCGCTCCGCCGATGAAAACAGTTTTGGCCAGGAACTTACCGGCCAGTTTCTTAACTATCCCAAGGCCTTTTTCGTTGCCTCCGGCGTCATGTTCCTGTTTGCGCTCATTCCGGGATTGCCGCATTTTGCTTTTCTGCTGGTATCGGGTGTTACTTTTCTGGTCGGTAAAATGGCCCGTGAGAAGGCAGAGGTCGTTGAAGAAACGGCCTTGGCCGAAACAACCGCCGGTGAGGAGTCGATCGATCAGGCGTCAAATATCCGACCCCTGGATGTGCTGGAGCTGGAAGTCGGTTATGGCCTGGTGCCGATGGTTGACGCCGCCCAGAACGGCGAGCTGCTGGAACGCATCCGCTCTATCCGCCGCCAGACAGCACAGAAGATGGGTTTCGTCGTCCCACCTATTCATATCCACGACAATCTGCAGCTCAAGCCTTACGAGTACAATCTCCTTATTCGCGGTGCGCGGGTGGGGGGGAGCGAGCTGACCGGCCAGTATCTGGCAATGGATTCCGGCGGCGTCACCGCCAGCATGCCTGGTATGACGACCAAAGAGCCGGTATTCGGACTGCCGGCTGTCTGGATACGGAGTGAAGATCGCGATCAGGCACAGATCAACGGTTATACTGTTGTAGACAGCACCACCGTTGTGGCCACACATGTCAGCGAAATTATCAAACGTTACTCGCATGAACTGGTCGGCCGGCAGGAGCTGCAGCAGCTGCTTGACAATGTTGCCATCACCGCCCCAAAAGTTGTTGATGAGCTGATACCTAACCTGCTTAACCTTGGGACAGTGCTGCGGGTGGTCAAGAGCCTGCTCAAAGAAGGGGTTTCGGTCCGTGATATGCGCACCATCCTGGAAAGCCTGGCCGACTATGCTTCGCTTACCAAAGATCCTGACGTGCTGACTGAATTTGTCCGGCAGGGGCTGGGAAGGTTTATCGTTGATCAGTACAAGCTGGATGATGAAACGCTCTTTCTGGTTACGATAGACCGTGAGGTAGAAGATATGATCGCCGAAGCGATCCAGCCGTCAGATCAGGGGAGTTATCTGGCGATAGAGCCGGCGATTGCCCAGCAGATCATATCGTCTGTCCGGAGTATGTCCGAACGGTTCGGGGCGAGCGGGGCCCAGCCGCTGCTGCTGGCCTCTCCGTCGATCCGCCGTCACGTGCGGAAATTGATTGAGCGTTTTGTCCCTCATATGGCGGTGCTCTCACACAACGAAATACCTCAGAATGTTAAAATCCAGTCACTAGGGGTGGTAAGTTTAAATGCTGGTTAAAACATTTCAAGCGGCGAGTATGCCGGAAGCGCTGCGCATGATAAAGGCCGAACTCGGCCCCGATGCCATGATTCTCTCGACAAAAAAAGAGAAGGTTGGCGGCTTCCTCGGATTTTTCAGCAAGCAGGTCTACCGTGTTACGGCGGCGATAGATCCGGTACGCAAACCGGCTCCACCACAGGCTCCTCCTGTCATCCCTCGTGACGTGGCGCCACGTGAGCGGACGGCGCGGGAGGAGATGGAAAGTTCAATGCTGGCTCCATTGGCACGGGAGCTGAAAGATCTGCGCGAAAAGGTGGAGTCACTTACCCGCCGTGAAGAGGAAGTCCGCGCGGAAGTGAAGCCGACTGACGAAGCAGAAGCAAAAGAACAGCAGGATATCGGGATAAACCTCAAAAACATTCCCCGCTCCGATCTGGAGGAGATCAAAAAGCTGCTCCTTGCGACGTTGGCAAAAAGCCATGATGGGGGCGCCAAAGATGTCCAATGGCCGACAATTTCCGACGGAGCTGCCCCGGAGATGCCGTCTGGCGCTGATCTCCTCCCGGAGGATTCACCACTGGCGAGAGAGTTGGCAGCCAGCGGGGTCTCTACCGATCTGATCAGGAAAATTGTCGATACACTCAATACGCTGCCACTGCAGAGCGGCAGCCAGAGTGTCAAGGGGCGGTTGGGTGAAACGCTCGGCCGCTTGATCAAGTTTGCCGGCGCGCTCAAGCTGAAAAAAAACTCTCCCCGCATCATCGCCTTGGTCGGGCCGACCGGCGTCGGCAAGACAACGACAACCGCCAAGCTGGCCGCTATGTACGCACTCAACAAAGGGAACAAAGTTGCGCTGATTACCATGGATATTTTCAGGGTGGGGGCGGTAGAACAGCTCAAAACCTATTCCCGCATCATGGGGATCCCGCTGGAGGTTGCTTCGACCCCGAAAGAGCTGGAAAAGGCCGTGGAGAAACATTCGGCCTGCGATTTGATTTTTATCGATACCGCCGGTCGCAGCCACAAGGATAAGGAAAAGCTTGATGAAATGAAGAACTTTCTGGAGGATAAAATTCCGATGGAAGTGTTCCTCTGTCTTTCAGCTACCACCAAGGATCGGGAACTGGAGGAAATTCTTAACCGTTTCAGAATTTTTCAGATAAGTAAGGTCGTTTTTACAAAAATAGATGAGTGTGAAAGTTTCGGGAATATGGTCAACCTGTTGATGAAGGATAATTTGCAGATTGCCTATTTTACCACCGGCCAGCGCGTGCCTGAAGATATAGAAATTGCGACTCCGGCCAAGCTGGCAGATATGATTTTTCGTGAGGGGGCAGAATGAGCGCCAGCAACATGCAGGGGACCGGTGATCAGGCTGACACTCTCCGCCAGATGGCTCACACAGCAAAAGCAAACAAGAGAGCCGATTCTACCTCAGCGGGTGGATTGGCTGACCAGCAGGGGATCAGGGTTATCTCGGTTACCAGTGGCAAGGGTGGTGTCGGCAAGAGCAATGTCGTCTCCAATCTGGCCATCGCGCTTTCGGCCCAGGGAAAGAAAGTGCTGCTGATCGATGCTGACCTTGGTCTCGGCAATCTGGATGTGCTGTTGGGACTTTCACCGCAGTACAACCTGAATGATGTTCTGAACGGTGAAAAGAACATTATGGACATCCTGATTGACGGCCCGGCCGGAATCAAGATCATCCCGGCCGGTTCTGGAGTGCAGGAGCTGACCAGCCTGGGGCAGCATGCAAAACTGAAGCTGCTGGACGAACTGGACATGCTGGAAGAACAGTTCGACATAATGATTGTAGATACCGAAGCCGGTATCTCGGAAAATGTCACCTATTTCACCGTCGCCGCCCAGGAGATTTTTGTGGTAGTCACCCCCGAGCCGACCTCTATCACCGATGCCTACGCCCTGATTAAACTTCTGGCGACCCGCTATTCAGAACATCATTTCAAGGTTCTCGTCAATATGGCCAAGGACAGTGAGGAGGCGCTGGAGGTCTTTCGCAAGCTGGCCAACGTGGCGGGACGTTTTCTGGACATTTCGCTCGATTACCTGGGGTGTGTTGTGAAAGACGAGAAAGTCGTCGAGGCTGTCAAACGTCAAAAAGCCGTCACCGAACTTTTCCCCGATTCTGAAGCGGCACAATGTTTTAACACGCTGGCCAAGCGGGTTGTTGAAAACAAGCGTCAGGGCAGGGTCAAAGGAAATATCCAGTTTTTTTTCCGCAGGATGCTTGATAATGCCGGAGGGAACTAAAACGATGACTGACGGGGGCGGTTCCAGCACTGGTGTAAGCTACTCTGCTGATCGCGAACAGCTGATACTGGCACATATCCCGCTGGTGCGCTATCTGGTCGGCAGGATGTCGGCCAAACTACCCCCGCATCTTGATCAGCAGGATCTAACCAGCTCCGCCATGATTGGTCTGATAAATGCAGCAGATCGCTTTGATCCTTCACGGGGCGTGCTCTTTAAAACATTTGCCGAACAGCATATCCGCGGGACGATTCTGGATGAGCTCCGTTCATACGATGTACTCAGCCGCTCCATGCGGGAGAAGTACAAACGGCTGGAACGGGAAATGCGCGGGCTTGAAAACATGCTTGGACGTCACCCTACCAGCGAGGAGGTTGCCGCTGCGCTGCAGATCAGTCTGGATGACTATTTTGAGCTGCTCGACGACGTACATGTATTTACCTTTATAAGTCTGGATGACAGCTGGGAGGGGGATGACGGCAGCCCTCTCTGCCTGGCGGACGTACTGTGCGAAGCTGAAGCAAAAAATCCGCAGCAGCAGGTAATGTCCATGCAGCTGGCCGAAGCGCTCGGGGGGGCTATTGACACACTGCCCGAGAAGGAACGGCTGGCGGTAACGCTCTATTATAATGAAGATTTTAATCTCAAGGAGATCGGTGAGACGCTTGGTCTGACAGAGTCCAGGATTTCACAGCTTATCAGTCAGGCGATGGTCAGGTTGCGCTCGCGTCTCAAGCTGCACAAAAATTAGCACAAGGGGAAGCCGCTATGAACAGTGGTATGTACGCAGCAGTATCAGGAAGCCTGGCCGCCATGCAGCGCCTGGACGTTATCAGCAATAATCTGGCGAATATAAATACCCCCGGTTATAAAAAAGACAAGATGTCGTTCGAAGGTTTACTGGCCGGCAACATCAACCCACCGGCAGTTCCGCAGGGGATGACTGCTGATCCTATCCTGCAGAAGGATAATATTTATATCGATTATGCCAGCGGCCCGATCAGTCAGAGTGGTAATCCACTCGATCTGGCGCTTGACGGCGACGGCTTTTTTGCTGTTACCACTCCGGAAGGGACCGCCTACACCCGTCAGGGTAATTTCCGTACATCGGTTGACGGCACTCTGGTGACCGTCGATGGTTATCCGGTTCAGGGAACGGGAGGGGCGTCAATCAGCATCCAGGGAAGTCGGATTGAAATCGATGCCAGAGGTGTTGTTACGGTTGACGGCACCGAGACCGGCTCGATCCCGGTCATGGACTTTGAAAAACCGTATGCCATGACCAAGCTCGGCAACGCGCTGTTTATTCCTGCCGATCCGCAGGCGGCTCCTCAGGCCGGCAAGGCGCAGATCCGGCAGGGGCACATCGAAGGCTCGAATGTCGAGAGTATTTCGGAAATGGTACAGATGATCGAAACCAACCGTTATTTCGAAGCATGTTCAAAGGTTATAAAAGGGTTCGACGATATGGCGGCAAAAGCTGCCACCGAAATTGGCAGGGTCTAGGATTTCATTTATCTACAAGGAGCTGCATCATGATTCGTTCACTCTGGACCGCCGCGTCCGGCATGCAGGGACAGCAGAAGAGCATCGACGTTGTTGCCAACAACCTGGCTAACGTAAATACAACCGGCTTCAAAAAAAGCAGGGCAGATTTCCAGGACCTCATCTACCAGAACCTGAAATCAACCGGTGCCCCCGCTACCAACGCTACCCAGGTACCGACCGGAATTCAGATAGGTTTGGGAAGCCGTCTGGCATCGGTTACAAAAATATTTACGGCGGGAGATTTTACCCAGACCGGCAACGAACTGGACGTCGCCATCGAAGGGGAAGGTTTTTTCCCGATTACAATGCCTGACGGTACGACCGGCTATTCGAAGGCCGGCGCTTTTAAACGCGACAGTACCGGGCAGATCGTAACGCCCGATGGTAATCCACTCTCTCCTTCAATACTTATCCCAAACAATGCTACAAAAATAAATATCGGCAGTGACGGCACGGTATCGGTGCAGGTGGCTGGCCAGAGCGCCACGACGACGGTAGGAAACATCGAACTGGCGTCTTTTTCCAATCCGTCCGGCCTCTCAAGCCAGGGGAAAAACATTTATCTCCCGACTGACGCCTCCGGAACAGCTACGGTTGGGACTCCAGGAAAGGACGGACTTGGCACGATCGCCCAGGGACTTTTGGAGATGAGCAATGTCAACGTGGCGGAAGAGATGGTCAACATGATCGTCGGTCAGCGGGCCTACGAGATCAACGCCAAGGCGGTCACCGCTTCTGACGAGATGCTGCAGACCGCCAATAACCTCAAACGGTAGAACCGGACCTGATTTCTCATGAAACTCACACTGTCACATGTTTTTATTCTGCTCCTGGTCTTTACGCTCCTGCTCCCACGTCAGGCCTCATCTGCAACCGGCCGGGAACAGGAGGTCCGCCAGGCTGTCACCGCCTTTGTGATAACCCGTACTGCCGGAATGGGATGGGATGTCCGCATCCGCCGGATGACTATTCCTGATACTTTGAAATTCCCGGAGGGGAAGGTTGACTACGAGATCATCGCTCCGCAGCAGTGGGAAGGGTGGGGGAATATAAACATAGCTGTTATTGCCCGGCAGAAAGAGAGGGTGCTGCGCAATATTTCTGTCAGGGTGGACGTAGAAGCGTTGACTGATATGGTTGTTGCCCTGCACCAGATTGAACATGGGGAACTGATATCTGCTGCCGATGTTGTGCTGCAAAAGCGTGAAATATCACAGAACACTAATCTTGCCGCCCGTACAATAGATGAAGTGGTTGGGCAAAAAACCCGCATGACCATCAGGGCCAATCAGCCGGTTCGTGCTGACAGGATCGAAAGGGTGCCGCTGATCAAGTCGGGTCAGATGGTGACTATCGTTGCGGAAAATGAAGTGTTGAAGATCTCCGTCTCCGGGAAAGCCCGCAGTTCCGGTGCAGAAGGGGATACCATCAGGGTGCAGAACCTGACCTCACTCAAAGAAATAGCGGCCGTAGTCGTCAGTGCAACCACCGTACAGGTTCCATTCTGAACAGATTCCGGCTGAAGGAATGTATATGAAACAGATATGTTTGTTAATGCTGCTGTTGTTACTATCCGCATGTGCAGTTGAAAAAACCGATGTCAAGACCGCCGGATTTGAGGAGCCGCAGTCGAAGCCGGTTGCCGATTATTCAAACGGTTCGATCTGGCAGTCGGCGTCAGCCAGCTTGACTGAGGACCTGAAAGCCCGCCGCAGAGGGGACACAGTCACTATAGTTATTTCCGAGGTCGCCAGTGCTTCCAAGGAGGCCAAGACCGGAACATCGCGCGACAGCTCGGTGAGTGCCGGAATTCCCAACCTGGTGGGGCTTGAGAACAATGGTTTTGTCAAAAATAATTTCGCTGACCTAGCCAAGCTGATCAGCGCCAGTACAAGTTCAAAATTCGAGGGTGCCGGTTCTACTACGCGTCAGGAAAATCTGAATGCGACCATTACCGCCCGTGTGGTGGATGTCCTCCCGAGCGGCAACCTGATGATAGAGGGGCGCCGCAATATCAGGGTCAACGAAGAGGACCAGATTATTGTTCTCGAAGGAACCGTACGCTCACGGGATATCGCCCCTGACAACACCGTAAATTCGATCTACATCGCCGATGCGCGCATCAGCTATTCCGGGCGGGGGATCATATCTGACCGGCAGAGTCCAGGGTGGCTGCTGAATATTATTGACAAGATCTGGCCTTTCTGATCGCTTGATATCTGTGCATCCACAAAAGGTAACCTTATGAAAAACATAGCAACCATCATTGTATGTCTCCTTGTAATCCTGGCGACATCCACTGCCCACGCAATACGGATCAAGGATATTGCTTCGTTCGCAGGGGTGCGGGATAACCAGCTGATAGGTTATGGTCTGGTGGTCGGGTTGAACGGTTCCGGAGACAGCGATCAGGCAAAGATTCAGACCCAGTCTGTCGTAAATATGCTTGAGCGGATGGGGATCACCACCTCCGCTAATGATATCAAGCTTAAAAACGTGGCCGCTGTTATGGTAACGGCGAATCTCCCCCCCTTTGCCAAACAGGGAAACCGCCTGGATGTGCTTGTTTCATCCCTTGGGGATGCCAAAAGCATTGCCGGCGGGACACTGCTCATGGCTCCGTTGAAAGGTGCTGACAATCAGGTCTATGCCGTTGCCCAGGGGTCGATTCTGACAAACTCGTTCGCTTTTGGTGGCCAGGGCGCCACCGCCCAGAAAAACCATCCGACCGCCGGGCGGGTGCCTAATGGAGCATTGATCGAGCGGGAACTTCCCAACACTCTGGCTGGCAAGACGGTATTAAATCTAAATCTGAGCGTTGCCGATTTCACCACCGCCTCGCGCATCGTCACCGCTGTCAACGACAAATTTAAGAGTGCCGTTGCCGTCAGCAGAGATCCTGGTTCAGTGACCTTGACGATCCCGGAAGCCTATGCAAACAACGCTGTCGAGTTTGTGGCGGCTCTGGAGCGACTTGAGGTCAAGCCGGATGTACAAGCAAAAGTGGTGCTGAATGAGCGCACCGGCACCATCGTACTGGGAGACAACGTGCGGATCTCTACCGTGGCGATCACTCACGGTAGTCTGACGCTGGTTATCAAGGAAACTCCGCTGGTATCGCAGCCGGCGCCGCTCAGCAAGACCGGCGAGACCAAAGTTGTGCCGCGCACCGATTTGAAGGTCGCGGAGGAGAATCGGAGATTGATGGTACTGCAGGAAGGTGTCAGTATCGGCGATGTCGTCCGGGCACTCAATCTGCTGGGGGTGACTCCGCGCGATCTGATCAGTATTCTCCAGGCGGTCAAGGCGGCGGGAGCGCTGCAGGCGGAGTTGTCGATCATTTAAAACTCAATTTTTATACAGAGCGGGACGATAAGAGCCGATATGGATATGAATATTGCCACAGCATTTCCGGATACATCCGAAAGCGCGGCGGACAAGGCACGTCTGCTGCAGCGTTCGGCTTCGAACGGCACTGCCGGGGTGACTGAAAAACAGCGCCTGCAGGCCAAAAAGGTCTCGCAGGATTTTGAGGCGCTGTTCGTCGGCATGATGATGAAGTCGATGCGTGCGACGGTCGGCAAAGATAAGTTAACCGGCGGCGGTCACGGCGAAGATGTCTATCGATCGATGCTCGATCAGGCATACGCCGATGCTTCTGTAAAAGGGGGCGGCGGGTTGGGGATTGCCAGGATAATTGAAAAAGATATCATCCGTCAGGAAAGCCGCAAGGTTGCTCCACAGGTTGACACGAAGGAATAACAGGTGAGTTGCAATGCAGATTAATAGACAGGTGTACGATTCTTTGCATGAGATTAATGCTGTTCTTGGCGAGTTGTGTACATTGGCACTGCAAGAGCGTCAGGATATTGTTGAGATTAATCTTGCAGGACTCGACGAACGGCGTATCGCGATTGAAAAGCTGCTTGGGCGTACGGGGGATCTCAATGCACAGATTGCGTCTCAGATAGGCTCAGCATGCGATGCACTCGGCCTTATTGGTGAGAAAACTCTTTCCTCGCTGATAACGGACCTCCTTAAGCCTGAGAGGGACAGCTATTCCGCTCTCCAAAAATCGGTGAGGGCAAATTCAGTAGCGGCCAAAAATAACCTGTTGATCAACCAGGCCTTGATGAAAGACTCGCTGGCTTTTACCAATTACTCGCTGCAGACGTTCACCGGGATTCTCAAGGCGAGCAGCAGCGGCACGTATGGCCAGCAGGGGCGTTTCATTGACACGATCGACCAGCCACGGATTATCTGCAAGGAGATTTGAATGAGTATAGGTGCGATTTTCAATTCCGCCAGTACAAGCCTCGCTGCGCAGCGGGCCGCCCTTGATGTGACGAGCGAAAATATCTCGAACGTAAATACGGAAGGGTATTCCCGCCAGCGAGTCATAATGGAAACAGGGCCAACTATAACTAAAAATGGCCTTCCGGTCGGGGGAGGGGTCTATGTAGCCTCTGTGCAGCGCATCTACGACGATGTTCTCAATAAACAGATCAATGATGGCACCTCTCTTCAGGGTAATAATGATGCCAAACTGCAAACACTCCAGCAGGTTGAACCGTATCTGAATGAAATAAGCGGTAATTCGATCGGCGATGCGATGCAGGGGTTGTCAGATTCATGGCAGTCACTTTCACTGAACCCGGCCGGTATTTCAGAGCGCCAGACGGTACTTGGAAAGGCTCAAATTCTGGTCGACACATTTCATCAGGTCAGTGGCGGCATTATCAATGCCCAAAACTTTGCTGACCAGAGCCTGACGGCGGTTGCAACTGATGTTACCGCGAAGGCCAAAGAAATAGCCGACCTCAATACCCAGATCAAGATGACTGAGATGGCAAACGGAAATGCCAACGAACTCAGGGATCGTCGTGACCTGCTGATCCAGAATCTTTCAAAGCAGGTGGGAGTCAGCTACACCGAACAGTCGGACGGCATGAAGGTAACGCTTTTAGGAGGAGAAACACTTGTTTCCGGTGCCCAATATGCGACGCTCTACACCAATAAAGTTGGATCTGGAGTGACTACCAATGAGATCCGTATAACTGCCGCTGGTGCGCCGCCATCGACCACGAATCCTGCCGGTGATGTAAATGTCACTGCAACAATAGGCGGCAGTAATAATTCCAAAGGGGCCATAGGCGGTCTATTATATGCGCGGGACACCGCCATGCCGGCCTACCTTGGCAAGCTTGATGAGCTTGCCTACAACCTTTCCTATCAGATTAATACCCAGCACGCTGCCGGTTGGAACCTTAATAATACCACCGGACAAGCCTTCTTCTCCCCTGCTGCCGGGTCCACGGCTCCGCCGGCCTTGCCCGCTGATTATGCCGGCTACAGCAGCAGTATTGCACTTGCAAAGAAGAGTAGTAACCCTCTTGTTGATATCGACACTAATGATATCGCTGCGGCAGATACAAATCCGCTCACCGGCGGGATCGGTAATAACAAAAATGCCCTGCTGCTTGCAGGCGTTGCAAATACGCAAGTGGCTTTCTCTGGCGGTGTCATGTCCACAACAGCCAACTTTTACAACTCGCTGGTCGCCAATATCGGCGTAGATGTTCAGGGTTCCAAGAACCTGTCCGCGCAAAACGAAGCGTTTGTCCGGCAGCTAAATAATCTGAGGGCTTCCAACTCCGGTGTCTCTCTTGATGAAGAGTTGACGAACCTGATCAAATATCAGAAAGCCTTCGAAGGTGCTTCAAAGGTTATCAGCACCGCCAGTCAGATGATGGACACGCTTCTTGGTTTGATCCGATAAAGTACCGCTCAAGAGGAGCAGGATATGAGAATTACCGATACGATGACCGCTAGTAATGCCATCTATAATATTAATGAGGGCCGTATCAAGTTGGATCGGCTGAACGAAGCTATTTCATCAGGCAAGGTCGTGAACCGCCCTTCCGACGATCCGGTCGCAACTAAAAAGATTCTTGACCTTGAAACCCAGATCAAGTCGTCGAACCAGTATGTCAGCAATATAAAAACCGGTCAGACCTGGCTTGACATGGCCGGCACCAGTCTGGAGGGGTTGCTGAGCAGCGTCATGTCTATCAAAGGGGTCGCAGGTCAGGCCTTAGGCTCCATAACTGATCCTGTTAAAAAAGATAATGTTCTGAGTCAACTCAAGGCGTTCAGAGACCAGCTGACAGATTATCCCGATGTACAGGTTGGCGGGCAGTATGTTTTCAGCGGTTTCAAAAACGATGTGCCCCCCTTCGGTGAGAGTACTGTTACGGCAGACATTACTTCTGGAAGTTTAGGCATTACCAACATCGACACCACTGATCTTTACCCCGGTCTTCCTATAACCGGACCCGGAATCCCTCCAGACAGCACTGTCTCCACCATAACCACCTCTTCCACAGGGGTTGGCATCAGTAACGGTGCCATTACCTTCACAAACCCAAACATGCCTCCCATCGCGGCAACTGCAACGGCTACAACGGCTACTCTGACCTTCACCGGTAAATTTAACGGCACCGAAGATATTGTCAATATGGAGATCACCAAGGGGGTGCAGGTTCCGATCAGTATCTCCGGTGGAGTTGTCCTGCGAGGTGGAACGCCACCCGGTTCGACAGGGGTTGATATCATTAAGACGCTTGATACGTTGATCGCCGATATTAATAGTGGTAATACAGCAGGTATTAATGCCGCAAATATCGCACTAGATAAAGCGAATCAGCAACTGCTCGGCGCCATCAGTGATGTCGGGATGCGCAAGGCGCGCATGGATAATGCTCTGACGGCGCAGCAGCGAAATTTGAATGTGCTCTCGGAAATTCACGATAACCTGCAGAATGTCGATTATGCTAAAGCCGCTATAGAGCTGACCAATCAGAAGACAGCTTTCGAAGCGGCTCTTGCTGCAACGGCCAAGATTGCACCGTTGTCGCTGCTTAACTATCTGTAACACAGTACGTATTTGGCGGGGTTGAGTAGAACCGTCTACATTTGTCTTGTCTACTGCTGAAAAACGTTGACCAGCATTCACCCAAGCCATATAAAGTAGGCATGCCGTTACCAACATTTTTCTCATTATTCACCTCTTCAAAGCCTGTCTCCATTCGTCGCGACGTCTTCCGCCTCTCCATGCCGGTACTGCTATCATCCCTTTTTCAGCGGCTTGTTTCAATAATTGATGTTTTTCTAACAGGCGGTCTTGGTGCTTCAGCCATCGCTGCCACCGGCTTGGGGCAGCTCCTGATGGTCACCACGATGACAGTCTTCTGGGGACTGTCTACCGGAGTAACAGTTGTGATCTCACATCTCTGGGGCGCCGGACGGCGTGAAGATGCCGGCCGGGCAGCGTATGTGGCATGCCTGGCCGGCTTGGTCATGACGGTAGTTTGCTCGCTGGCCGGCTCCCGCTGGGGTGGCGACATCGCCCGGTTGATGGGGGCCTCCGGTGATGTTCAGGAGTTGGCGGCCGAATACATCCGCCTGGTGTTTCTCTGGATGCTCTGGACTACCGGGCTGAATCTCCTCTCGGCCATCATGCATGGTGCCGGTAATACCCGCACGCCGATGGAGGCGATCATTCTGGTCAATATCCTCCATGTACTGCTGGCCTGGCCGCTGATTTACGGGAAATGGGGGATGCCGGCGCTGGGGGTCAAGGGGGCGGCGATCGCCATCAACAGCTCCGAGTTCGTCGGCTTCGCCTACCTGCTGATACAGGCACTGCGCAAGCGCTATATTACCTTCAGTCGTCCCGATTTCGGGCTCTTCGGCAGAATCTGGAAGGTCGGCTGGCCGGTGGCGCTGGAGCGTGTGGCCCAGCAGAGCGGCCAGCTTTTCTACTCCAGCTTTATCATCGCCTACGGTACAACCGCCTATGCCGCTCACCAGATCGGTCTTTCGATCGAGTCGCTTTCGTTCATGCCGGGTGCGGGGATGGGAATTGCTGCGGCAACGCTGATGGGGCAATCGCTGGGTGCCGGCAAGATCCGCCGGGCCAGGATCAGTCACAACGAGGCGTTGCGGCTGGCGATCGGCGTGATGACCGTTATGGCGCTTGTATTCTTCTTCGCGCCGCACTTTCTGATCGGTCTTTTCAGCCAGGACCCGGACGTGATCGAGAAGGGGAGCATGTTTCTGAAGCTGGTTGCCTTCGCCCAGATCCCGCTGGCGATCTCGTTCGTTTACGCCGGGAGCCTGCGCGGTACCGGTGACACGTTCTACGTATTCATCATCACGCTGGTTGCGATGTGGGGGATAAGGGTGGCGCTGTCGTGGGTGGCGTCGAGTTGGCTGCATCTTTCACTCTATGCGGTATGGGGGGTGTTCCTGATCGACTGGTATTTCCGCGGAGCGGCCTTTGCCTGGCGCTATCATCGCCGGGATCTGTATTCGGCGGTGCTGTAGCGGGTACAGTGTTATTCTCTCTCATACTTGTAGCCCGCACCATATAAAGAGTGAATAAACTCCTTGTCTGGATCAACAACCGCCATTTTTTTGCGCAGCTTCTTGATGTGGCTGTCGATGGTGCGGTCGCTGACGATCCGCTGGTCCGGGTAGATATGGTCCATCAGGTGCTGGCGCCCGTAAATGCGTCCAGGGTTTGCCGCCAGAAGAGTGAGGAGCTTGAATTCAACGGCGGTGAGATCCAGATTTATGCCGTGGAGGGCCGCCCGGTAACGTGATTCGTCGAGGATCAGGCCGGTATCGTTCTGCGGTTCAACCCCCTTACCACGCCGCAATACCGCCTTGACCCTGGCGACAACCTCGCGGGGGCTGAAAGGTTTGCAGATGTAATCATCAGCCCCAAGTTCCAGGCCAAGCAAGCGGTCAATCTCCTCTACTCGCGCCGTAATCATGATGATCGGTGTTGAGGAGAAAGCACGGATTTCTTTACAAATCTCCAGCCCCCCCTTTCCCGGCAGCATCAAATCAAGCAGAATCAAGCGTGGCTGGTGCTCCTGAACCCACGGTACGACCGTCAGTCCGTCATGGAGACAGTGCGCCTCATAACCAGCCTGGCAGAGATAATCAACGAGAACCTGTGCCAGTTTTCCTTCATCTTCCACAATCAGGATGATCTCGCTCATACTACGACTCCCGGCAACTCTATTCTGATCCAAAGCCCGCCGAGCGGTGAAATCTCCGCCGTGATACTTCCACCATGAGCCTCAACGATATTGTGGCAGATTGCGAGCCCCAGGCCTGCGCCTCCTGTCGATCTGTTGCGGGACGATTCCACCCGGTAGAGCCGCTCAAACAGCCGCTCCAGTTCTGATGGGTGGACGCCGGGAGCCGAATCCTTCACGTCAACCACCACAACGCCGTCGATTGTTCGCAGCACTATCTGCAATGTGCCGCAAGCATCGGTATATTTGAGGGAATTGTCGAGCAGATTGGCAAAGAGCTGGCGTAAGCGTTCCTTGTCACCAAAAACAGCCGCGCCCCCCGTTTCAGGAATATCCGCTTCAAGCAGTATTCCCTTGGAGAAAAACTCAGGCCTGTAATGCGCGATGATTCCAGCCAATAATTCAGCCAGATCCAGCCCGGTTTTTCGGTAGGTGAGCGCTCCGACGTCCGACAGCGACAGTTGATAAAGGTCGTCCACCAACCTGCCGAGCCGTTGTACTTCGTCGTGCAGCGAGGCGATGTTTTTATGAGTCGGTTGGCGGATGCCGTCTTGAAGTGCCTCGATCTCGCCCCGTAAAATAGCCAGCGGGGTACGCAGTTCGTGCGAGATGTCCGCCACCCATTGACGCCTGGTCAGCTCACTCTTTTCCAGCGCTAGCGCCAGCGAATTGAAGTCACTCGCAAGTTGCCCCAGCTCATCTTGTGAGTTAACCGGCACCCGGACGGTGAAGCTGCCCGCCGTCAGTTGGTGGGTCGCATTGGTCAGTTCGCCGAGCGGCCGCACGAGCCGCCGGGCAAGGAGCAGGGAGAGCAGAGCTGACAGAAGAACCACAGCTCCCGCTACCAATGCAAAGGCCGACTTCTGTTCACGCAGAAAACGCTGATGCGGCGCATCGGTTATGTTCGTGCGCGGCAGCAGCCCCAGATATCCGACGACTGTACCTTGATAAAGCAGCGGTGTCATGGCGTTGTCAACCGGCACTTCGCCTTGATCTATCAAAGATTTCCTGTCGGCATCGAGCAGAAACAGGCGTTGATCAAAGTGCCGTGCCAGATGCGGCGGCAAAGGTCCACGCTTCCCTTCGTCAAAGCGTTCCGGCTGTGACCCGGCAGGCTGCTTCTCTTCCGGTGGTTGCGGGGGTGCTTGCGGCAAAGCGGCCGCCACCAGCTGCCGCCACCGTGCCGGATCTCGGCGCAGAAACTCCCAGTTCCGCTCTGTGCGGTAGCTACCCTCAAGTTCTGCAGCCAGGCGGGATATCCCTGTTTTTTCCATCTCATTGATAAACTTGAGAAAGCCCCTGCTGAGGCTCCATTGCATGATCAGGGCGGAACTGATCACGGCAAGACCTGCCGCAGTAAGGATTACCAGAAACAGTTTATGTGTAATGCTGGTCTTCATCTTGCCACCTCCCGTCACCACGACCATGTTTTTATCACAGGTGGAGGCGTCAGAAACAGAGTCATTCCGGGGGATGTATGCATTTCCTTATTTCTTACACATTTCCTGCACATTCGGCTGTTAGAAAGTACCCTCAGAATAATAAGCGAAGGGGGTGATACAACAGGGCAGGACCAAATCTACCGGGAAAGGAGGCAGCATCAGAGTACATGGAAGCGGAAACAGAAAATGTTCTATTGAGTGGCGCGAACGGGTGTGTTCATGCGTCATAAAAAGAAAGGAGCGCGCAAAATGGTAAGTTCAATTGGGAGCAGTTCAGGTGGATTAAATGCAGCCGCACTGAAGAAGATGCAGGAAGAGATGTTTAAGGCGGTTGACAGCAACAGCGACAACAAGATCGATAAAGCGGAAATGAGTGCCTACCAGCAGACCCAACAGGCGAACGGCGGGCAGGGTGGGCCAAGTGTTGACGACATTTTCAAGAATCTGGATGCTGATAACGACAGTGCTATCAGCAGGCTTGAATCAGATGCGGGGATTGCCAAACTCGCCCAGCAGATGCAGAGTCAAAAAAAGGAATCCGGCTCATCCACGGCCATGAAGGACAAGGTGTTCAGTAGCGCCGATCAGAACAGCGATGGCGCTATCAGTAAGGATGAGCTAACGACTTTGATGGGCAATTCCAATCAGAGCAGTGCCGATATCGCTGAAACATTCGATGCTCTGGATACGAACCAGGATGGTTCCGTCAGCAAGAGTGAATCCGATGCTGCCGTTGACAAGGCCGGTCAACAGCGGAAGGCTCAGGGGCCTCCTCCACCCCCGCCGCCGTCTGACAGCTCATCATCTGAGAGTACATCCAGTAGCACGGTTTTTGACGAACTGGATACGAATGAAGACGGGACTGTCAGTGCCAGTGAATTGTTAGCGGCGTTTACAAATGACGACAGCAGTTCTTCGTCAAGCACTTCTGCAGAGAGTTCAGCCGTCAAGCAACTTTTTGCTGCCGCTATAAAAAGTTATATGCAGGCAAGCATGAACAGCTTTGCCCAGAATTCCACAGCGGCAACATTCTCATCTTCTGCCGTGTACGTGTAGTTGCAGTCAGGTATCGATAAACCATGAAAGCAGGCTGGACCTCTTTGAGGGAGCCTGGGTGGATGCCGACCGACTGACGCATTCAATACCTGAATAGGGACTTCTACCATAGAGACATAGCCTGCCTCTCATGGGGCAGAGTTGAAACAAAAAGAAAATTTGAACTAAAGCCGCTAATCAGATAGGGTGATTAGCGGCTTTATTGCGCGCTGCGGGCTAATTCTCCGCAACGACTGGCTTTGGAGTATAAAATGACGACGGTACAATATTCAGTCAGTATATTCAGCATCCTCACCCTGATCTTTCTGCCGGGCTGCGTAGTCGGGCCCGATTACCGCACACCTGTTATCGAAACTCCACCGACATGGCAGGGCGGACTATCAGGTGGATTGAAAAACGGCGCGAATGAATCAGTTCAGCTTGCCCGGTGGTGGCAGACCCTTGGCGACCCGCTGCTGTCCAGTCTGGTTGATGAGGCTGCGGCAAATAACCTCGATCTGAAGCTTGCAGCGGCGCGGTTGCGGGAATCCCGTGCCCGGCGTGGAGTTACCGCAGCTGACCGTATGCCCACGGTAATGGCCGGTGTCGGCGCCGGTCGTAATCGTTCCAGTGCGGAAATGGGAACGGGGGCGAGTCGAACGTCCGACACCTTCACGGCCCAGTTTGATGCCAGTTGGGAGCTGGATCTGTTCGGCGGCAGACGCCGCGCCCTGGAGGCGGCTTCAGCTACGCTGGACGCCTCTTTGGAAAATATGCGTGATGTCCAGGTAAGCCTGCTGGCAGAAGTGGTGCTGGCCTACATCGAGATCCTTTCGTATCAGGCACAGATTACCAGCACCGGTGACACCATCGCCAGCCTGGCGGATACAGAGCAAATTGCCGGCTGGCGCTTTCAGGCCGGACTGGTCAGCCAGCTGGATGTTGAACAGGCCCGGCTGAATCTGGAGCAGACCCGTGCCCAGCTTCCGACACTGCACAGCCAGATGGAGCAGTCCAAAAACAACCTTGCCCTGCTGCTTGGCCGGGTGCCCGGGGGGGTGAAGGAGTTGCAGGTAAAAATGCCGCTTCCACTGCCGCCTGTCGTGATTGCGATCGGAGTCCCCGCAGAAACCCTGCGCCGCCGCCCCGATATCCGCCGTGCCGAACGTCAACTGGCGGCGGCAACCGCCCAGATCGGCGAGGCTGAGGCCGCACGCTACCCGGACTTGACCCTTTCCGGCACGCTTGGCTTGCAGGCTGTCTCACTCGGCAATCTCCTCAATCCGGGCGCCCTTATGTACTCCCTTGCCGCCAATACGGCGGCGACGATCTTTGACGGCGGCCGTCTCATGCAAATGGTTGAAATACAGAATGCGCTCCAGGAACAGGCGCTGATCAGTTATCAATCTGCTGTGCAGAGTGCGCTGCGTGATGTGGAGAACGGCCTGGTGGCCTATGCCGAGGAGCAGAACCGGTACCGCATGCTGAAGTCTGCCGTGCAGTCGGCGCAGAATTCAGAGGGACTTGCGCAGGGTCAGTATGCCGCAGGTCTGATTGATTTTACGACGGTGCTTGATACCCAGCGCTCGCTCCTCTCCCTTCAGGAACAGCTCATCCTGAGTGAAGCCGCCGTCATCTCCAATCTTGCGCGACTCTATAAAGTGCTCGGGGGAGGCTGGAGCAACATTGATGCACTTACCACGCCACCACTCGCAGCGGCAGGAGTAAAACCATGACAGAGCCAACAAAAGTGGAATCAAAGGTTCCAGCCAGCGACATTGCCCACACGCTGGGACTTGACAAGGAGACAACCCTGTTTATTCGCCTGAAACCGTATCTGCTCTGGGGTGGAGTGCTGCTGCTGGTAGTGATCATCGCGCTGCTGGCCTGGAAAAAGCGTACCGCGAATAATCAGGTGGGTTATCAGACCCAGGAGGTCAGCCGTGGCAACTTAACCATTACCGTATCTGCTACCGGCACACTCCAGCCTAACAATCAGGTGGATGTCGGGAGCGAGATTTCCGGCACGTTCAAGACGGTCGAAGTCGATTACAACGACCGGGTCAAACGGGGGCAGGTGCTGGGACGCATTGATACGGCAAAGCAGGAGGCCCAGGTCAAACAGACAGTTGCTTCGCTTGAATCTGCCCGCGCCAAGGTGTTACAAGCCCATGCGACCGTGAGTGAAACAAAGGCCAAGCTTGCACGGCTGGTTCAGGTGCAGGAGGCGAGCGGCGGCAAAGTGCCGGCGAAATCCGAGATGGATTCGGCCTGTGCTACGTTTGAGCGCGCTGTTGCCGATGAAGCGAACTCAAAAGCTGCCGTGACACAGGCGGAAGCATCACTTGAGGTGCAGCGCATCGACCTTTCCAAGTCGGTCCTTCGCTCACCCATTAACGGCATTGTCCTGAAACGGGCGGTCGAGCCGGGTCAGACGGTGGCCGCCTCGCTGCAGACTTCTGTGCTGTTTACGCTGGCGGAGGATTTGACCCAGATGGAACTGCAGGTGGATGTAGATGAGGCCGATGTCGGTAAAGTGCAGCCGGGGCAGCGTGCCACATTTACCGTTTCCGCCTATCCTGACCGGACCTTTCCGGCGGTCGTCAGCCAGGTGCGCTTCGGCTCCAAAACGGAGGCCGGTGTCGTCACCTATACAACGATTCTGAAAGTCAATAATGCCGACCTGCTGCTCCGTCCCGGTATGACCGGCACGGCGGGCATTACCGTACAAAAGGTTGATAACGTCACACTGGTGCCGAATACGGCGCTCCGTTTCTCACCTCCCGTTGCAGCAGCGGTTAAACAGTCAAGCGGCGGCAGTCTGCTGGGCAAGCTGATGCCCCGCCCGCCCAGCTCTGCTCCCAAGCCACAGGAGGATGCCGCAGGTAAACAGCAACATATATGGTGCTTACGTGACGGGGAGCTGTTGCAGATTGCCGTTACGGTGGGGATGACTGATGGTGTCAAGACTGAAGTAACGTCAGGCGCGTTAGCGCTCGGTATGCCGGTTGTTGTTGATCTGGCTGAGGTAAAAAAATAGTCATGAGTGAAGCGGTCGTAACGGACAGAAAGCCTTTGATCGAGCTGAGCGGCGTAATCAAGACCTACGGCAAGGGAACGGCGGCGATGCAGGCGTTGTGCGGTGTGGATGTGCAGATTGAAACCGGTGAATTTGTCGCCGTTATGGGGCCATCCGGTTCCGGCAAGAGCACCTGCATGAATATCCTCGGCTGTCTTGATACGCCGACACGTGGCAGTTATCGATTCATGGGGGTGGAGGTGGGGAGCCTCAGCCGCGACCAGCGTGCCCTGCTGCGGAGACAGTACCTCGGCTTCGTGTTCCAGGGGTTCAACCTGCTCAACCGGACCACGGCACTGGAAAATGTCGAACTGCCGCTCGTGTACCGCGGTGAACCGATCAGTATCCGCCACCGTAAGGCGCGGGAGGCGCTTGCGGCCGTCGGGCTTGACGGGTGGGAAAATCACACCCCCGGAGAACTGTCCGGCGGGCAGCAGCAGCGGGTCGCCATTGCGCGGGCCATCGTCACCCAACCGGCCGTGCTGTTTGCCGATGAGCCGACCGGCAGCCTCGACACCACCCGCAGCCGGGAGATCATGGAAATCCTGACGAAGCTTAATCGGGAAGAGGGGATCACGGTTGTTATGGTTACGCACGAAGCTGATATGGCGGCCTACGCGAGGCGCACGATTCATTTTCGCGATGGCCTGGTGGTGGCAGAGCATGCGGCAGAACGTAAGGAGGTGCAGTGATGTTCTGGAACGCTCTGATATTGGCTCTGAGAGAAATACGGCGTAATGTGCTCCGCTCGATCCTCACGATTCTCGGCATCGTGATCGGCGTTGCTGCCGTCATCGTCATGGTGACGCTCGGCGGCGGCGCCACGGCTCAGGTGACACAGCAGATCGCCAGTCTTGGAAGCAACCTGCTGGTTGTCAGCCCCGGTAAAAGGATGGGGCCGGGACAGAATGTCGGTGCGGCACCATTTACGTCGGAGGATGTCGAGGCGCTGCGCCGGGATATTCCGCAACTGGTGGCGGTGGCGCCGATGGCTTCCAAGTCGATGTCGGTCATCTACGGGAATGCCAACTGGTCAACCCAGATTACGAGCAGCACGAACGCATTTTTTGAGGCGCGAAACTGGAAGGTCAAAGGGGGGCGGCTCTTCACCGACAGTGAGCTCCGCTCGGGGGCGGCGACCTGTATAATTGGCAGCACCGTGCGCACCAAGCTGTTTGGCAATCAGAATCCACTCGGCAGCAACATCCGTTTGCAAAGCATCTCCTGTCAGGTGATCGGCCTGTTGGAATCAAAGGGACAATCCTCCATGGGTTCGGATCAGGACGATATCGTCGTCATGCCGCTGCGCGCTTTCCAGCGCCGTATCGCTGGTAATCAGGACGTCAATCTCATCCAGGTCTCGGTGCGCGACGGCGTATCGACGACGAGGGTACAGCAGGATGTCGAGCGTTTGATGCGTGAACGACGGCATCTCTCCGCCACCGATGAGAACAACTTCAACGTCATGGATATGAAGGAGATCGCGACGATGCTCACCTCCACCACCAAGGTGCTGACCGCGCTGCTGAGTGCGGTGGCGGCGGTCAGTCTGCTTGTCGGGGGGATCGGCATCATGAATATCATGCTGGTATCGGTGACCGAACGGACCCGTGAGATCGGTATCCGGCTGGCTATCGGGGCTTTTGAACGGGAGGTGCTGATGCAGTTTTTGGTGGAGGCGGCGGTGCTCTCTTCATTGGGCGGAGTCGTCGGCATCGTGCTGGCACTGGTCAGTTCCGTACTGCTGGCGTCGCTGTTAAACGTGCCGTTTATCTTTAATGCCCCGATTGTCGCAATCGCTTTTGCTTTTTCCACCGCTACCGGACTGGTCTTCGGCTATTTCCCGGCGCGAAAGGCGGCGCAGTTGGACCCGATCGAGGCGTTGCGCTACGAGTGACCTAAGAGGCGATAGTTTAAAGGTCCGCGCTGCCTCATCGCGTCTGGCTGTCAGGCCCGTTCCAGTCCGGCAAAGCGGAGCATAAGCTTTTTCGGCCCGACCGAGAACCAGACGACTACCTTCTGCCCGTCCCCTTCACCCTCCATCTTGCGAATAGTGCCGACACCGAACTTGGAATGCCGCACCTTCATGCCGATATAAACGCCATCCTGCTCTTCAGCCGGTTCCGGAATAATTTCGATTTCGTCGTTAAAAGCAGCGGCGATGGCAGACAGGTTGTGGGCCGGTACGGCGGATTCGGTGCGGGTTAGCGGTGTAGAGTCAATCCGCATCCGGCCCGCAGCGCTGAAGTGCCCTATCTCCGCAGCGGAGGGATAGGGGGTGGCGAACGGTGTATGGCCGGAGTCACCTGCCGTTCCTCCACCATCTTCCAGTAATTCCGGCGGAATATCCTTCAAAAAACGTGACGGAGGGTTGCACTGCTCCTGGCCAAAGACGTATCTCCGGCGGGCGTTCAGCAGATAGAGCCGTTCGCGGGCGCGGGTCATGCCGACGTAGCAGAGGCGCCGCTCCTCCTCCATACCGTCCAGATCATCGAGTGAACGGGCATGCGGAAAGAGCCGCTCTTCCATGCCGAGCATGAACACCACCTTGAATTCCAGCCCCTTGGCGGCGTGAAGGGTCATCAGGGTGACCGATGGCTGTCCGACCTCCCCCTGCTCAAGGTCGGAAACCAGCGACACCTGCTCCAGAAATTCGGACAGTCCCGCTTCCGGGTTCTTTTCGCTGAACTCCTCGATCGCCGCCAGAAGCTGTTCCAGGTTTTCCAGCCGTTCGGCGTCATCTTCGTCGCGACTGATCTTCAGCCGGTCCAGATAGCCGCTTCGCTGCATGATCGATCGGGCCAACTCAGCAAGGTTGCTGCTGGAGGCTGTTTTACGAAAATCATCCAGCAAAGTTACAAAGGCGGCAACTTTACTACGTGCGCCGGCGGCAAGGAGGCCGTCGCCTGTGGCATCCTGCAAGGCATCAAAAAAAGTCCCCCCCTGCCGGGACGCCTGGAGAGAAATCTTGTCCACAGTCGTGGTGCCGATACCACGTGCTGGGACGTTGATGATCCGCTTCAGCGACACTTCATCAGCCGGGTTATCCAGTACCCGCAGGTAGGCGAGGATATCTTTGACCTCCAGGCGGGAGTAGAAGCGGACGCCACCGACGATGTGATAGGGGAGCGCGCTTCCGACCAGCGCCTCCTCGATCAGGCGGGACTGGGCGTTGGTACGGTAGAAGACCGCCATCTCCTCCAGCGGGACGGAGCTGTTTTTCAAATGCCCGATCTCGCGGGTGACAAAGCGGGCCTCTTCACGGTCGGATTCAACCCGTTCGTAGCGGATCTTTTCGCCGGGCGGATTTTCAGTCCAGAGCGTTTTTCCCTTGCGGCCGAAGTTCTGTTTGACGACTTCACCGGCCGCAGCCAGGATGGTGGAGGTAGAGCGGTAATTCTGTTCCAGCCGAATGATCTTGACGCTTGGAAAATCCTTTTCAAATTCGAGAATATTACGGATATCGGCCCCGCGCCAGGAGTAAATCGACTGGTCATCGTCCCCCACCACGCAGAGATTGCGGCGCTCTCCTGCCAGCAGGCGGATCAAGCCGTACTGCACCGGGTTGGTGTCCTGATATTCATCCACCAGCAGCCACTGAAAGCGTTCCCGGTAATAGCTGCAGACCTCCGGAAAACGGGTCAGAAGACGCACGGTCTGGATCATCATGTCACCGAAGTCGAGGGCGTTACACTTTTTGAGGCGTTCCTGGTAGGCGGCGTAAATCTCGACAACTTTCTGATTGTAGACATCGCCGGGGGGGACGGGGCCGATCTCCTCCGGAAAGAGGCCGCGGTTCTTAAAATCGTCGATACGCCCGGAGACCGCTTTGACCGCAAAACGCTTTTCATCGAGATCCAGTTCGTTGATGACGTCCTTCAGCAATCGGTCACTGTCGCGGTCGTCATAGATCGCAAATGAAGATTGGAAACCGAGATGGTGGATGTCGCGGCGCAGGATGCGTCCACAGGCGGCGTGAAAGGTGGAGATAAGCGGCAGATCCCCGCCACCCAGCAGCTTGCCGACCCGTTCGGCCATCTCCTTAGATGCCTTGTTGGTGAAGGTCACCGCCATGATATTCCAGGGGCGCACCCCGCGCTCGCGGATCAGGTAGGCGATACGGTTGGTGATGACACGGGTCTTGCCAGAACCGGCCCCGGCAAGGATCAGCAACGGCCCTTCGCCGTGCAGCACCGCTTCTTTTTGTGGGGGATTGAGGTGTCTGAGCAGGTCCATCTGCCTGTTGTAGCCCGTCGGGTAGCCAGCGTCAAGCGTAAAGGCGCAGGCTAATAGTATCGTCGATAGCCGCTTGGAGTTGATAAGACGTTGCATTCGGAGGCACAAGGTTGTACACCGGTAAAAACAAAACGTCGTTACTTAGAACTATGGCGGGTATATCCGGAGTCTTCCATGATCATACACAAAAACGGCTGGGTTCATAATCTGCTCCTGTCGCTTTCCAGGCGGGCGGAGCAGTCTGAAAAAGACGGCCTCATGCTGGAGGATGCCCTGGGACATGCCTACGAAGGTTTAATTATTACCGATGCGAATGGCGTTATATTGAAGGTTAACGAGGCATACGCCCACTTTCTTGAAACAAAAATCAGTGATCTGGTCGGCAAGCAGGTTACCGACGTGATCGAGAATACCCGTATGCATCTGGTGGCTAAAAACGGTGTTGCCGAGATTGCGCAGTTGCAGAAGATCAAGGGGCATGAAATGATCTGCAGCCGCATTCCGATCATCGAAAACGGGAGCGTGGTTGCTGTCGTCGGCAAGGTCATGTTTCAAAACATTGAAGATCTCTTCTCGTTTACCGAAAACTTCAAGAAGCTTAAGACAGAGCTGGAGTTTTACAAAAGGGAACTCAGCAAACATCTGAGCGCCAAGTACTCATTCGACCATATCATAGGCATCAGCAAAGAGCTGGAGTGGGTCAAGGACCTCGGCCGGAGGGTGGCGATGAGCACCACTACCGTACTGCTGAAGGGGGAGAGCGGCACCGGCAAGGAACTGTTTGCTCACGCCATACATAACGCCAGTCCACGGGCATTCGGCCCGTTTATAAAGGTCAATTGCGCCGCCATTCCGGAAACGCTCTTCGAGTCCGAGCTGTTCGGTTACCGGGAAGGTGCTTTTACCGGGGCGCAGAAAAAGGGGAAAAAGGGGAAGTTTGCCCTGGCAGATAAGGGGACGATCTTTCTGGATGAGATCAGTGAACTGCCGCTGACGATGCAGGTGAAGCTGCTGCGGGTACTCCAGGAAAAGGAGATTGAGCCGGTCGGTGCAGAGGCTTCCGAGGCGGTGGATGTACGGATAATTGCCGCTTCAAACCGTGATCTGGAAACGCTGGTCAAGGGCGGCCTGTTCCGCCATGATCTGTATTATCGCCTCAATGTGGTCATGCTGGAGATCCCGCCACTTCGGAGCCGCCGTGATGATGTCCCGCTGCTGATCCAGTTTCACCTCCGCCAACTGGAGAAGGAGACCGGTATTCCGGTGGAAGGGGTCGAGCCTGATGTTGCCGAGATCCTCAAGCAGTATGACTGGCCGGGCAATGTAAGGGAACTGCGTAATGTTCTCGAACAGGCGCTTTACGTAAAAGTCGGCACCACAATTACGCGTAATGATATCCCGGGGGCTCTTGTCAAAGGGGTCGGTGCTTCGTCATCGCCGGAAACCTGTCGCAGCCTGAAGTTTATTACCCGGCTGGCCGAAGAGGAGGCTATCCGGACAGCCATCCGCGAGGAGAAGGGGAACAAACAGGCGGTTGCCGCCCGGCTCGGGATAAGCAAGTCATCGCTTTATGCCAAAGTTTGCCAGTTTGACATCGGGTAGTAATTGCAGTAAGGAATTACAATCATCAACTAATTCCAAAATATCGGAATTAGCTCCAAAATATTGGAACCTTCCGGTGCTGGTAAATAATATGCTTTAGAAACGGTATCTTGAATAACCATCCCCCATGTAAAACCGCACAAGTAAATCTCCTGTTCTCTGCCAGTTTGTCCAATTTTCTGGAATATCGGCGCTCTCCTGTTTGATTGGTTACACTGTTTTGTCATTACGGTAATAAAAAAAGCTTATATTGCAGTATGTTATATATTATTGCTGAAGCGCTGTGGCGTATGGCATGGCACTTGCTTTATTTTTGTATAAATCTGTTTTATTTGGAGCCGTCATGAGTATCAAAGATATTCTCCTGCATCTGGACGATTCTCCCGCCTGTGAACGAAGGATTGATGTTGCCTTGACTCTGGCGCAGACACATGGCGCGCGGGTAACGGGACTCTCAATCGTGACCTACGAATATTATCAGCCGCACTATCAACATACTGAAGAAAAAATAGCGGCTGTCTGCGCGCTGCTGGGAGTGAAAGCAGAGGCTGCCGGCATCGAGGTGGTATGTCGCAGTATCGAATCAAGCGTGGTAGGTGTGGGGGCGCGCGAACTGCTGATCCGCGCGTCGCACTGCAGTGATCTGATTGTCGTCGGCCAGGAATCACGCCGGACAACTCGCGCTTCATCTTTAGTAGAGCCACTTGTGACAGGTGGAGGGCGACCGGTGCTTGTTGTACCTGCAGCAGGCGCTTTTTCCACCGTCGGCTCGCGCGTTCTGGTGGCCTGGAAGAACGGCCGGGAGGCGGCCCGTGCGCTGCATGATGCGATGCCGATCCTGCAGCAGGCAGAACAGGTGACGTTGCTGGCGATCGCTTCCGGGGAAGAGTCTAGTCAGTACAGCTGGGAGGGGATACAGGAGCATCTTCAGCGTCATGGCATCGTGGCCCGGTCTGAAATTCAGCCTGTTACCTCGGCTTCCCTGGCGGACAGCCTGCTGAACCAATCCTGTGAAGGTGGTTACGATCTGCTGGTGATGGGCGCCTATTACCAGGGACCCCGCGGCGGATCACATTTTGGCAAGGTAGCAGGCCAGATTCTTCGGGAGATGACTATCCCGGTTTTAATGTCCCATTAGTGCAAAAGAATAGGTGTTACAAGAACCAGGAGCGAAGCAGATGACGGATCATATTCTCGAAACAAAAAATCTGTCCAAGGAATTCAAAGGGTTCACAGCTGTTTCTGCCGTTAACCTGCAGATTCAGCGTGGCCATATACACGCTCTGATCGGACCGAACGGCGCCGGTAAGACCACCGTTTTCAATCTCCTCACTAAATTCCTCATACCGACCGCCGGCAGTATCCATTTCAACGGTACTGACATCACGAGTGAAAAATCGGCCGATATTGCCATGCGCGGAATTGTCCGTTCTTTCCAGATATCGGCGGTCTTCCCGAATCTGACCCCTTTGGAGAATGTGCGGCTGGCGCTGCAGCGCAAGCTCGGTATTTCCTATCATTTCTGGAAATCGGACTCCATTCTTAACCAGTTGGATGAGCGGGCGATGGAACTGCTGGATGCGGTAGGTCTGGCTGAATTCGCCGGAGAGGTCACCGCTGAGTTGGCGTACGGGCGGAAACGGGCTCTGGAGATTGCCACAACGCTGGCGCTTGATCCTGAGTTGATGCTGCTGGATGAACCGACCCAGGGGATGGGGGTCGAAGATGTGGATAAAATAACCGCGCTGGTGAAGAAGGTTTCCGCTAACCGCACCATCTTGATGGTTGAGCACAATCTTAAGGTTGTGGCAACGCTGGCAGACAGGATAACTGTCCTCCAGCGGGGGGCGATACTCGCTGAAGGGGCATACGCGGAAGTGTCTCAAGATCCGCAGGTTTTGGAAGCGTATATGGGGAGTGCTCATGAGTGAATCTGAACACAAAGAGATGCTGCGGATAACTGATCTGCACGCTTTTTATGGTGAATCCCACATCCTCCACGGCATCGATCTGACCGTCGGAGAGGGAGAAGTCGTCACGCTTCTGGGGCGAAACGGTGCCGGGCGAACCACGATTCTCAAGTCGATCATCGGGCTGGTCGGGCGGCGGAGCGGTTCTATCACAATCAACGGCGTTGAAACCGTCACGATGCCGACTCACAAGATCGCCCACCTCGGTATCGGATACTGTCCTGAAGAACGCGGAATCTTTTCCAGCCTGAATGTTGAAGAAAATCTGCTGTTGCCGCCGGTTGTAAAAGAGGGAGGCATGTCACTCCCGGAAATTTACGCGATGTTCCCCAATCTGCTGGAGAGGCGGAGCAGTATGGGAACCAGGCTTTCGGGCGGAGAACAGCAGATGCTGGCAATGGCGAGGATTCTGCGCACCGGGGCGAAACTCCTGCTGCTGGATGAAATTACCGAAGGACTGGCGCCGGTAATAGTTCAGACCCTGGGACGGCTCATCGGCCAGTTGAAGGAAAAAGGCTTCACTATCATTCTGGTGGAGCAGAATTTCCATTTTGCCGCTGACCTGGCTGACCGCCATTATGTGATTGATCACGGCGTTATAGCAGAGATGATAACCAGGGACGAACTTGGCTCCAGCAGGGAGAAACTTAACCGATACCTGGGCGTCTGATCAGGTATACAAACTGAAAGGGGAATCTGTATGAAAAATCTGTTTTCAAACGTAGCAATGACAGTCGCCGTATTGGCAATGACAAGTGGAATGGCTGGCGCGGCAAGCAAAGGGGTTTCAGACGGCGTAGTCAAAATCGGGGTGCTGACCGACATGTCCGGTGTCTACTCAACCCTCGGGGGAAAAGGGACTCAGGTCGGCGTAGAAATGGCGGTCAAGGACTTTGGCGGCAAGGTACTCGGCAAGCCGATTCAGGTTATTGGCGCCGACCATCAGAACAAGGCCGATATCGCCTCTGCCAAGGCCCGTGAATGGATTGATAATGAAAAAGTGGACATGATTACCGGCCTGCTGAATTCAGGCTGCGCCCTGGCGGTGCAGAAACTTGCGGGAGACAAGAAAAGGATCACGATGAACACCGGCGCGGGCAGCACTGATCTTACCAATAAAGCCTGCACTCCGTACAGTATCCACTACGTGTATGACACCTACGCAACCGGCAAGGTAACGGCCCAGGCTATTGTTCCAACCGGGGGCAAAAGCTGGTTCTTTATCACCGCCGATTATGCCTTTGGTCATTCTCTGGAGCAGAACACGACGAACTTTGTGAAAAAAATGGGCGGCAAAGTGCTCGGCTCGGTGCGTCACCCTCTTTCTACCTCTGATTTTTCATCGTACCTGCTCCAGGCCCAGTCATCAGGGGCCCAGATCATCGGTCTGGCTAATGCCGGCGGCGATACAATCAATGCGATAAAGCAGGCGCGGGAGTTCGGCATCGACAAGAAGGGGCAGAAACTGGTCGGCCTGCTGGTATTCGATACCGACATAAAGAGCCTCGGTTTGAACGTTGCACAGGGAATGCAGTTCACTTCCGGCTTTTACTGGGATCGGGATAATGCCACCCGCGCTTTTGCCAAGCGTTACTACGCCATCCACAAGGCGATGCCGACAATGGACCAGGCCGGAGCATATTCCGCCACGATGAACTACCTGAAGGCGATCAAGGCTGCCGGTACCGATGATTCGGATGCGGTCATGGCAAAACTGAAATCCATGGATATCTCCGATTTCTTCGCTGTCCACGGCAAGATAAGGGCTGACGGGCGGATGGTGCATGATATGTATCTGATGGAAGTGAAGAAACCTTCCGAGTCCAAGGGGGAATGGGATCTTCTCAAGATTGTAAAAACCGTTCCTGCCGCTGAGGCCTTTATGCCTCTCTCCGAGAGCACCTGTCCATTGGTTAAAAAGTAAGTCGAAATCCCCCCTAGCCCCCCTTTCGTAAAGGGGGGAATTTTAAGGCCTCCCCCTTTATGAAAGGGGGATTGAGGGGGATTTTTTTTGAATGTGAAAAGATGGCATTATTGAAGAGCAGATTTCATCACGAGGGAGCTGGTCATGGATATATCCTTTCAGATGGTCATGTCGCAGGTTATGCTGGGCCTCAACAACGGTGTGTTTTACGCCATTCTGAGCCTCGGTCTGGCGGTTATTTTCGGCCTCCTGAACATTGTCAACTTTGCCCATGGCGCACTCTACATGCTGGGCGCGTATGTGGCGCTGCTCGGCTTTACCTCGCTGGGGCCGCTGCTCGGGATGCCGGACTTCCATCTCAATTACTGGGCGGCGCTGATCGTCTCTCCACTTGTGGTAGGTGCGTTCGGGATCGTGGTTGAACGGACCATGCTGCGCAGACTGTACAAGTTTGACCACCTTTACGGCCTGCTGCTGACTTTCGGCCTGGCCCTCATTATCCAGGGGGTCTTTACCAATTTCTTTAATGTATCCGGTGACCCGTATGAAGCGAAACCGGAGATTCTGAACGGGGTGGTTAATCTCGGCTTTATGATGTTTCCGAAATACCGCCTCTGGGTAATTGTCGTCTCGCTGCTGGTCTGTTTCGGCACCTGGTATGTTATCGAGCGGACCAAGCTCGGCTCCTATCTTCGCGCCGGCACTGAAAATCCGGAACTGGTGAAGGCCTTCGGCGTCAACGTGCCGCTTATGATCACGCTGACATACGGTTATGGCGTGGCTCTGGCCGCCTTTGCCGGAGTGCTTGCCGCACCGATCTATTCAGTCAGTCCGGTTATGGGCTCGGAGATGATTATCACCGTGTTTGCCGTGGTCGTCATCGGCGGGATGGGTTCTATTATGGGTTCTATCGTTACCGGCCTGTTGCTCGGCATGGTGGAGGGTTTCACCAAAGTTGTGTATGCCCCTGCCTCCAGTACCGTTATCTTCCTGATCATGGTAATCGTTCTGCTGGTCAAGCCCGCCGGCCTGTTCGGGAAGGAGTCGTAAATGAACAAGTATGTCTGGTGCGCCCTTATACTCCTTGGTCTGCTGGCGCCGTTTGTTGTGTATCCGATATTCATGATGAAGCTGCTCTGCTTTGCGCTGTTTGCCTCCGCGTTCAACCTGCTGCTTGGCTACACCGGGCTTCTTTCCTTCGGACATGCCGCATTTTTCGGGGGGGCGTCTTATGTCACCGGCTATCTGGTTAAAAACAGCGGCCTGACTCCTGAATTAGGGGTTCTGGGCGGTACGCTCTTCGCCGCGCTGCTGGGGTACATCGTCGGCAGCCTCGCGATCCGGCGGCAGGGGATCTATTTTGCCATGGTGACTCTGGCCCTGGCACAAATTGTCTATTTTGTCGCACTCAAGGCCCCCTTTACCGGCGGTGAAGATGGCCTGCAAGGCATTCCCCGTGGCGATCTCTTCGGCCTGATCAACCTGGGACATGTGTACCATGTCGGTGGCAGCCCGCTCGGGCTCAACCTTTATTACTTCGTCTTCGTCATGTTCTGCCTTGGTTTCTGGGTCATTCACCGGACGATTCATTCACCCTTCGGCCAGGTGCTGAAGGCGATCCGTGAGAATGAACCGCGCGCGGTTTCACTCGGGTACAAGGTGGATAGATTCAAGCTGATCGCTTTTGTCATCTCTGCGTCCCTGGCCGGAATGGCCGGTTCGCTCAAATCCCTGGTGTTCCAGCTCGCTTCACTGACCGATGTCAGCTGGCATACGTCCGGAGAAGTGGTCCTTATGACGCTTCTTGGCGGGGTCGGTACGGTGCTTGGGCCGCTGGCCGGCGCATTTACCGTGGTGACTCTCCAGTCAGAGCTGAGTTCGGTTGGCTCCTGGATAACTGTCATCATCGGCAGTATCTTTGTGATCTGCGTGCTGCTTTTCCGCCGCGGGTTTATCGGAGAACTGGGGCGCCTGTTGAAGCGGTCACTGTAAACATATTCGCTCAAGGAGGCAGCTGATGGAGTGCAAAACAATACACGATGCGCTGGCATGGATTCCGGATGGTGCGACCCTGATGGTCGGCGGTTTCGGTCTGGTGGGGATACCGGAAAACCTGATCATCGGCTTACGGGATCTGGGAACCAGGGATCTGACCGTGATTTCCAATAATTGCGGGGTTGATGACTGGGGGCTGGGGTTGCTGCTGCAGAACCGCCAGATAAAAAAGATGGTATCCTCATATGTTGGCGAGAACAAGGAGTTTGAGCGCCAGTACCTCTCGGGTGAGCTGGAGGTTGAGCTGGTGCCGCAGGGGACGCTGGCTGAGCGGTGCAGAGCCGGCGGAGCCGGCATTCCGGCCTTCTACACTCCGGCCGGTGTCGGCACCCCGATTGCCGAAGGGCGGGAAACCCGTTTTTTTAATGGCCGGGAATACCTGCTGGAAACCGCCCTGAGCGCTGACTTCTCACTGGTCAAGGGGTGGCGCAGCGACCTGATGGGGAACCTGCAGTATCGCAAAACCGCCCAAAACTTCAATCCGATGATGGCTGCCGCCGGACGGATAACCATCGCCGAGGTGGAAGAGGTGGTGGAGGTCGGCGCCATGGACCCCCATCATGTGCATACCCCCAGTATCTATGTCCAGCGCTTTATTTGCTGCAGTCACCAGGAGAGGCGGGTTGAACGCCGCACCGTGCGGAAAGGAGAGGGAGCATGAGTTGGACACGCGAGCAGATAGCACAGCGGGCGGCCCAGGAGATTGAGGATGGCTTTTACGTCAATCTCGGGATCGGCATGCCGACTCTGGTGGCCAATTACATCCCGGAGGGCAAACGGGTAGTCTTTCAGTCGGAAAACGGGTTGCTCGGAATCGGCCCCTACCCTACCGAAGAAGAACTTGACCCTGACCTGATCAATGCCGGTAAGGAGACGGTCACCATGATACCGGGGGCGGCCCTGTTCAGCAGCGCCGAATCTTTCGCCATGATCCGGGGCGGCCATATTAATCTGGCCATTCTGGGTGGAATGGAGGTCTCGGCCGGAGGTGATCTTGCCAACTGGGTCATTCCCGGCAAGATGGTCAAAGGAATGGGGGGGGCCATGGACCTGGTAAACGGCGCCCGCCGGATCGTGGTGATCATGGATCATGTCAACAAAGAGGGCGAACCAAAGATTCTGAACAGCTGCAGCCTGCCGTTGACCGGCCGTGGGGTGGTCAACCGGATCATCACCGACCGGGCCGTGCTGGATGTCACACCGGACGGACTGCGTCTGGTTGAGGTTGCGCCGGGGTATACCCCGGCTGAAATCCAGGCCTGCACAGAGCCGACCTTGATTATACCGCAGACTCTCTGAGCTAAAGGAGTTCTACTATTATGCGCACTGTTATCATAGCATCTGCCGCCCGGACCCCGATCGGATCGTTCGGAGGGTCACTCTCCTCACTCTCCGCTGTCCAACTGGGCCAGCTTGTCATCAGTGAAGTTATCAAGCGGACGGGTCTCAAGCCTGAACAGGTCGAAGAGGTCATCATGGGGCAGATTCTTCAGGCCGGCTGCGGGCAGAATACGGCGCGCCAGGCAGCTGTTGGCGCCGGTATCCCGGACCATGTCCCCTCCTACACGGTCAACAAGCTCTGCGGCTCCGGCCTGAAGAGTGTGGCACTGGGCGCTCTGGCTATTGCCGCCGGGGAAGCGGATGTGATTATTGCCGGCGGTATGGAGAGCATGAGCCGGGCGCCCTATCTGCTTGACAAGGCACGCTCCGGTTACCGTATGGGTAACGGCGTCCTGGAGGATACCATTCTTAAGGACGCGCTGACGGATGCTTTCCACAATATCCATATGGGCATTACGGCCGAGAATATTGCCGATCAGTATCATATCTCGCGAGAAGAGGCGGATGCCTTTGCCCTGCAGTCGCAGCAAAAGGCTGCCAAGGCGGTTCAGGAAGGGCACTTCAAGCGTGAGATCGTCCCGGTCGCAATTCCCGGTCGGCAAGGCCAGGAAGTTATCGTGATGGAGGATGAATATCCGCGCCGCGACACTACCATGGAAAGTCTGGCAAAGCTCCGACCGGCCTTCAGGGAGGTCGGTGTGGTCACGGCCGGAAATTCTTCAGGCATCAACGATGCCGCAGCAGCGGTTCTGCTGATGGAGCTGGGGGCGGCCGGCCGGGCCGGTATTCGTCCGCTGGCCCGCATAGTGGGGTGGGGATCGGTCGGGGTTGATCCAAAAATTATGGGGATGGGACCGGTTGGGGCGATCCGCAAGGCGCTGGAGAAAGCCGGTCTGAGGCTGGATGATATCGATCTGGTGGAGCTGAACGAAGCCTTTGCGACCCAGTCCCTGGCGGTGATTCGCGAATTGCGCCTGGACAGCCGCAAGGTCAATGTCAATGGCGGCGCCATTGCGCTGGGTCACCCGGTGGGGGCCAGCGGCGCACGCGTGCTGGTAACGCTGCTGCATGAGATGGAACGGCAGGGTCTGCGGCGGGGACTTGCCTCGCTCTGTATCGGTGGCGGGCAGGGGATTGCGATGATAGTCGAGCGTGATATTTAGTAAGAAGGGAGGGGGGGGTATGCTCAAGGGTAAAAGTGCACTTATAACCGGTTCGACCAGCGGCATCGGGCTCGGCATCGCCCGTGCTCTGGCAGGGCAGGGATGTAATATCATGTTGAATGGCCTGGGGGACGCGGGAAAGATTGAAACGACCCGAAGAGGGCTGGAAACCGGGTTCGGGGTTACCGCTCGATTTCACGGCGCCGATATGACCAGGCCGGAGGAGATCGCGGCATTGGTGGAGAGCACGGCAGCCGGCTTCGGCGGCGTTGACATTCTGGTCAATTGTGCCGGTATCCAGCATACCGCACCGGTAGAGGAGTTTTCACCCGAACGGTGGGACGCCATTATCGCAGTTAACCTCACCTCCGGTTTTCATACGATCCACCATGCACTCCCGTATATGCGGCGCGGTTGCTGGGGGCGGATCATCAATATTGCCTCGGTGCACGGCCTGGTGGCATCGGCCAACAAAGCGGCCTACGTCACCGCCAAACATGGCCTGGTGGGCCTAACCAAGGTCGTGGCGCTGGAAACGGCCGGTTCCGGCATTACCAGCAACGCCATCTGCCCCGGCTGGACGAGAACCGAGCTGATCGAACCGCAGATCGCCGCCCGCGCCAACACTCTCGGGGTAGATCTCGAAGCGGGAGGGCGCAGTATGCTGGCGGAGAAACAGCCGTCACAGCAGTTTGTAACGATTGAGCAGCTCGGGCAGCTGGCGCTCTTTCTCTGCTCATCCGGTGCAGATCAGATTACCGGTACGGCGGTTCCTGTTGATGGCGGCTGGACGGCGCAATGACTTGAGTTGAGACAAGTAACGGTGGACCGGTCAGGGCGCTCCCTGATGAAGGTCATTTTCAGGATTATTCACCCCTGGAAGTTTTGCGAGTTTGGCAATCCCTTTCCTGTTCCAGAGGACAACTTTTTTGCTCCTGAACGGCTGTTGGAAATAGACATCTTCCTGGTTGACAGCTCTTGTCCTGGCTTCATAGGTTATGAGAGCCACCTTGTCATGATTGGCTGCATATTCGCCGATCGCCTCTTTAGTATCCAGAGGGACAAGCGGTTGGGTTAATCTGCCTATGAACTGGTACTGTCCATGATATTTCCCGAAATGCATTATATTAAATCCGGAGTCCTGTTTTTCTTTTATTGCCTGGGAAATACCGCGGAGATCATACTTGTCAAAAAACGTATTCCCGCTGAACAGAATGAGTACAAAAAAAACA
>JAFLLC010000135.1:36544-55468 GCA_019162745.1 Deltaproteobacteria bacterium
ACCGTCTGTCCCCACAGTATGGCTTCCCGGTATGATTCTCCCCCGGTCATTGCCGCAGGTATCAGCCACATAAAAACTACCGCTACCCCCACAGCCAATGAGAGTGTGAACCATGCGTACCATCGCATGGAGAAGTTTTCTTTTGGTACCCATAAAAAGGCTAAAATAACCACGGGAAGGAAATATACGAAAACTACCGGGCCTTTGGTGAGTATCCCTCCCCCGATGGCGATGCCGATGAGCAGCCATGACTTTATACTCTGCTTTCCGGATGCGGATAATAATCCGTATATTGCCAGCAAAACCCAAAAAGTAAGGACGATATCAAACATTATTAATGCTGACCAAAGCAAATAGGACAGTGTGGAAGACAATATGATCGCGGCATAGCGTGCGATCTTTTCCTCATTCCACAGTTTCAGGCTGATCTTGTAAACGAGCGTGATATTCAACAGGCTGAACAACAACGGGATGAAGCGGAGTGTTACTTCATTTACGCCGAAAAGGAACCAATCCAGATTGAACAACCAAAAAAGGAATGGCGGTTTGTGCGAATAGGGAAGGGCATTCTGGATTGGGACAATGAAAGAGTCATACAGCCTCATCTCCCAGGCGACTGACAGGTATCGTGTCTCGTCAACGGGGAAATAAGGCAGATACAAAGAAAAGACAAGTCCGGGGAACACAATTATTAAGAAGGGAAACCATAATTGCTTAAACAGACTCATGTTTCTTTTCCTTATGCTTGCTGATAAAATAAAGATTTCGCAGGTAGACGGTCGTGCCGAATGCCTGCCCGAGGATAAATACCGGATCTTTGCGGTAAATGGAATAGGAAAGCAGGATGAGAGACCCCACGATGCTGAAATACCAGAACGATTCCGGTATGATACTCTTCCTGCTTTTTTCCGTCGCAATCCACTGCACAACAAAACGCATGGTAAAAAATACCTGGCCGGTCAGCCCTATGATGACCCAGTAATGTTCTGGTAGCGTCATTAATCGCACCTTCTTATAGTTACTTTTTTTGATCTGAGGCGGAGCCAGGAAACCCCGAAAATGTCGATGATGCCGACCCAAAGCCGGTTGAGGGTCCCATACTTGGATGTGCCGTGTATTCTCGCCCGATGACTGACCTCAACCGAAATGACATCACCACCCTGCATCTGGGTAAGGGCCGGCAAAAACCGGTGCATATGGTCAAAAAACGGGAGGCTGATAAACGCGGATCTGTAAAATACTTTCAGGCCGCAGCCCGTATCCGGGGTTTGATCGCGCAAAAAAAAGCTTCTTACCGAATTGGCTATTTTTGAAGAGATAATACGCCAAGGCGGATCATCCCTTTTTTTTCTGAAGCCTGCAACCATGCGCAGGTTGTTATTTTTGCTGCTTAAAAGCGCATTTACCAAGCGGGGGATGTCGGCCGGATTATTCTGCCCATCGCCATCCATTGTCACAATCAATTCGCCGTTGGCATGCGCTACACCTGTTGCGACTGCCGCACTCTGGCCATATGTGCTTTCGTGTTGAATGATCCTGAGTTCCGGAGCAGCCGTTTTCATTTTAAGTGTATTGGCATATGTGTCATCACTGCTCGCATCATCGACTATGATGATTTCATAAACGCTGTTCAGCTCAAGCTGCTTGATTTCACTGATAAGCGTGCCGATATTGTCCGCTTCATTATATGCAGGTATTACGATTGAAATCTTTGTCATAAGGTCTCTCTATGTATCTCTGATATGCAGATTTTGTGTAACAACTCCCCAGAAGGCGGAACTGACTTTAGTCTAACTAATTTAAATAACATAATTAAATCAATTCTGTCAGCTTATTACACAATTATTTATGTTTAATATCTGAACCTACCATCGACAGCATCGACTCGACTCCTCCGCGAATGCGATTCAGCCTGTTTTTGTACAGGTAGTTCCCCCCCTGATAGTAGGCGAGCATCTCCAGTAACAGCTGCTCGTCCTGCGGTCTGGCTTGAAGAGTGCCTGAGCGCCTGTCTGCCTGATATTGGGCCGCATATTTGCGCGGGCCGAGCACTACCAGCTGATCTTCGGTCAGGTAGCCGAGCTTCTGGTAGGTCGAGATAAATGCCCTCGGTGTGGCGCCGGAATCTTTGAGCATATCACGTCCCATGAAATCGGTGTCGTAGCTCAGATTCATCAGGCCGAGGACGGTCGGGGCCACGTCGATCTGGCTCATCAGGCGCTCCACGCGGCCCGACTGGATATGGTGCGGGGAATGCACCAACAGTGGTATTTCATAGTTCTTGACCGGAATGTCGCTCTTGCCGGCGCTGCCGGCGCAATGGTCCGCGACAAAGACAAAGATTGTGTCCTTGTACCACGGCTGACGGCTGGCTTCGGCAATAAAGCGGCCGATGGCGTAGTCTGCATACTTGACCCCACCGCTGCGCCCGGTCTTGCCCGGTATGTCGATCCGCCCCTCGGGATAGGTGAACGGGCGGTGGTTTGACGTCGTCATAACCATGGAGAAGAATGGTTTACCGGCGGTGTGTGAAGCGCTCGCCTCGCGGATCGTCTTGCGGAACAGGTCTTCGTCACAGACCCCCCAGACATTGGCAAAGGTGATTTCGTCTTTGGTGAAATCCGCCCGGTCGACGATCTTGAAGCCGTTTCCTGAGAAGAATGCATTCATGTTGTCGAAGTAGCCGTAGCCGGCGTAGATGTACTTGCTTTCATAGCCCTTGCCGTTCAGGATCTCGCCCCAGGAGCGGAAGCCGCCGTTCTGCGGGCGTTTTACAATGGAAGTCCCGGGGAGCGGGGGGATAGAGAGTGCGAGGGCTTCCAGTCCGCGCACGGTACGTGTGCCGGTGGCGTAGAGATTGGTGAAGAGCAGGGACTGACCGGCCAGCCGGTCAAGGTTTGGGGTCAGGTTCTGCCGGTTGCCGAAGCTGCCGAGATATTCGGCACTCAGGCTTTCTTCAACCACCACGATCAGGTTCAGGTGTTTCTCCGCCCCTGCTGCGGTGATGTGGCGGGTGAAACGGCCGCTGTCCGGTGCGACAAAGCTGTTGTTCCGTTCGGTAACCAGGGCGTGCAGCCGCGCCAGCACTAGATCTTCGGGGGCAGTACGGTAAAACTGGTTGAAATTGAGCTCGTTGTTGCGAAATGCGGCAACGAGGTTGTAGATGCCGTTACCCGCCAGTTCGTTGGCGTAATTATTGGTCGAGATGGCCGACTGGTTGACGTTGACAAAAAGCAGGGCCGCAACGGCAGGAAGCAGCAGCAGTGCGCCGCTGCGGTGGTATGCACCCGTAAAGGTGGCGGTTGCCGCCCGGTCTAATGTGTGCCATGTCAATCCGGCAATGAGGAGGGCGGCTACGCCAATGCCTGTAAATATGGGGAGCAGCGGGTAGGATTCACGGATGTTGCCGACTACCTCGCGGGTGTAGATCAGGTAATCGACGGCGATGAAGTTGAAGCGGGTGCCGAATTCATCGAAAAAGAAATATTCGGCACAGCCGTCGAAAATCAGCACCGCAACGAATAGCAGAAAGAGCAGCTGTACCAGCAGGGTGTGCAGGCGATGGCCGGCGAAGCGTCGCGGTACCAGCAGCAGGTAGACGGCTATCGGCAGCAGGGCATAGGCGAGGGTGGCAAGATCGAAGCCGAGCCCTGTTGCTGCTGCCTTGAGCAGCAGCGGGAATGTCAGCCCCGCCCCGGTTGGGGCCATAACTCCGAGCAGGACGCGGATCGCGGCCGAAAACAACAGAAAGGTCAGGGAAATGAAGGGGATAAGGCCCAAGGGGCGGAATGGCATCTGCGAGCTCCTGTATCAGGGAGAATAGTTTACTCCTCAGTATAGCAGGGCTGTTTGGCAATAGCATGACGCGCAGATGACATTTTTGTCATCTGCATCTGGGGAGGTCTATTGATGGGGAAACTGCAGGGTAACTGTGGTCCCATGCCCCTGCTCGCTGGCCAGGGTAACTGTTCCTCCATGGAGCTGCATGATGGAGAAAACGATGGCCAGGCCGAGGCCGCATCCCTGATTATGCCGCTGGCGGGCGGACGCACTCCGGTAGAAACGGTCGAAAACGCGGGGGAGTTCGTCGGGAGGGATACCCATGCCGGTGTCCTGGATGGTTATGCTCAAGTTTTCGTCATGCAGCGGTGAGATCGTGATGGTGATACGCCCACCATCCGGCGTGTAGTGCAGGGCATTGGAGATGATATTGCCGACCGCCCACTGGAACAGGCGCGGATCGGCGAACACGGTGCCGCCCCCCTTTATGACGACCTTTATCTGCTGCTCTTCGGCCACGCCATGAAAATACTCGACCAGAGTTTCAATTTCGGCCCGGACATTGAGGGGAGACTTTATAACCCCCTGTTCGGGGCGGGCAAGGAAGAGGATGTCGCTGATCATGCGCGACAGCCGTTCATACTCCTCAATGCTTGATTCAACGACTCTCCGGTATTCGTCAGCCGATCGACTGCGGGAGAGGGCAATCTCCGCTTCACCCCGGAGGTTATTGATCGGGGTGCGCAGTTCATGGGCCAGATTGGCGGAAAACTCGGTCAACCGGGCAAACGATTCCTCAAGGCGCCCCAGCATGGTATCAAGGGCCACGGTCAAATGATCCAGCTCCTTGGGCCAACTGCCGCTCCGTACCCGCTGATGCAGACCCGTGGCAGTTATCTGCGCCACGGTCTCTGCCATTTCCTTCAGCGGCTGCAACCCCTTGCGAGCAATTATAATGCCGAGTCCACCGGCAAATACGAGGCCGGCAAGCAGCGCGACGCCCATCTTCAGTCGGTATTTGTCCATTAGTGCCAGCTCACCGGTAACGTCCAGAGCAACCTGCACCAGACGGAAATGGCTGTCACCGAATCCTTCAGCCCAGGCAGAGTTCAGCAGGTAGTGCGAGGAGTCGGCCGCTTTAAATTTTATCCCGCTTCCGATCTTGTGGCTGCTGACCACTGGCGGCGGAAAGATATCCGACGGCACGCTGGACATGCCGGGTGATTCCATGATTGTACGGCCGCCGGCATCCTGCACCCGTACCAGATACCGGGTGTACTGCCCGGAGTTGTCAATCAGGTTTTGATCCTTGAGGGCGGTGAGAGTATCGGGGTGGCTGGGGATAAGGGCCGCTATACTCGCAATCCGCTCGCTCAGAAAATCGTTGTCCTCATACTCCAGGTCGGCGACCAGCGTCTGCAGCAAAAAACTGATGGTGAAGACGAGGATCGCCAGGGTGCTGATCAGGTAGAGCGCTGTCAGTCTGGTGGTGATGGAGGTCGAGGTGGTTATTTTAGCTGAGTTCGTCGAGAACATAGCCGACCCCCCTGATCGTATGAATCAGTTTGTGCGGGAATGGGTCGTCGACTTTCTTGCGCAGCCGGCGAATTGCCACGTCGACGATGTTGGTGTCGCTGTCGAAGTTGATGCCCCATACCTGCTCCGAAATGGTGGTGCGGGTCAGCACTTCTCCCCTGCGGCGCAGCAGCAGAGAAAGCAGCTGGAATTCCTTGGCTGTCAGGTCGAGAGAAATGCCGCCGCGGCGGGCTTTGTAGCGGATCAGGTCCAGCTCCAGATCCTCCACCCGCATGACATCCGGCTGCTGCAGCGGCTGGCGCCGGAGAATGATACGGATGCGGGCCAAAAGTTCGGAGAAGGCAAACGGTTTGACAAGGTAGTCATCGGCGCCCAGTTCCAGGCCATGCACCCGGTCATGTACCGCATCCCGCGCGGAAAGAAAAATTACCGGGATATCAATGCCGTCACTACGCAGTTCTTTGATAATTGACCAGCCGCTACGGCCGGGGAGCATGACATCGAGTACGATGAGGTCATATGTTTCCGTACGGGCAAGGTACAGCCCATCTTCTCCTTCCGATGCGATGTCAACGGTGAACCCGTGTTCTGTGAGCCCTTTTTTAAGATAATTTGCGGTCTTGTTTTCGTCTTCCACGATAAGGATGCGCATGTAATTGCCCCTTGATTCGGTTGGATTCAGCGCCCCTGGGGGACATGGAAATATACTCCGCGCCCGGAAGGACCACAAGAAAAAGGTGTCCCACGCAAAAGCAGTCGCTGTCTGTTGGCAGCGGCTGCTTTTGGAAACATCGCCGTCCTGATGGATGTCGACTTGAATGCAGTCTGGAATAAATCAACTGATACACTTTTGGCCGGGCATTCAATTTACTCATAAGAGTGTAAATAGTACTCAAATTTGGACCACACAGGTATGGCGACGCCAGCGGGCAGTAGTAACGATTCGGCGTAACTGGCTGACTATTAGGTTGAGATCGTCGGCAGCGGTGGTATATTTACACGGTGGCACGCTACCTGCTAATAAAAACTGCCCGTAACTTTTGCGGGCCACTCATAAAGAAACTATTCACAAAGGTTACCACCCATGAAAAACAACCGACAACCGGTAAAGCAGGGTCTCTACGATCCCCAATTCGAGCACGACGCATGCGGCGTCGGTTTTATTGCCAATATAAAGGGGAAGAAGTCCCACGAAATCGTAAGCCAGGCACTTGAGATTCTTGTCAATCTTGATCACCGCGGCGCGTGCGGATGCGAAGCTAACACCGGTGACGGCGCCGGTATTCTCATGCAGATGCCGGACAGCTTCCTGCGCACCGCCTGCGCCCCGCTCGGCTTCGAACTCCCCGAGCCGTTCGACTACGGTGTCGGCATGATCTTTACCTCGCCAAAAGCGACCGAACGCAACGCCGCCCGCCATATTCTGGAAAAAATCCTGGCCGAAGAAGGGGTTGAGCTTCTTGGGTGGCGCAATGTGCCGACCGATAACTCTTCTCTTGGTAACACCGCCTGGGAAGGGGAGCCGATGGTGCGGCAGCTGTTCCTTAAGCGCCCGGAAAGCTGCCTCGACGAGCAGGCTTTCAACCGCAAGCTCTATATCATCAATCAGCGGGCAACCAACGAGATCAGGCGTGCCGGGGTTGATGAACACTGGTATGTCTGCAGTCTCTCCACCCGGACCATAATCTACAAGGGCATGCTCATGCCGGTGCAGGTCGATCAGTATTATCCTGAACTGCGTGATGCCGCCATGGAAAGCGCCATCGCCCTGGTGCACTCCCGTTTCTCCACCAATACTTTTCCGAGCTGGGACCGCGCCCACCCGTATCATTATCTGGCCCATAACGGCGAGATCAATACCCTGCGCGGCAACGTCAACTGGATGAATGCCCGCCAGAACCATATTACAAGCGAGCTGTTCGGCGCTGACATCAAGAAGGCGCTGCCGATCATTAATACCAGCGGCTCCGATTCCGGCATGTTCGACAACTGTCTGGAGCTCCTCGTCATGAGCGGTCGCTCCCTGCCGCACGCCATCATGATGATGGTGCCGGAACCGTGGGAAAATCACGCTCAGATGAGTGAAGAAAAGAAGGCTTTTTATGAATATCACTCCTGCCTGATAGCGCCGTGGGACGGTCCGGCCGCAATCGCTTTTACCGATGGCCGCTCTATCGGTGCGGTTCTTGACCGTAACGGGCTCCGTCCGTCACGGTATTACATTACCAGCGACGACCTGGTTATCATGGCCTCAGAAGCCGGGGTCCTGCAGATCGAACCGAGCCGGATTCTTCGCAAGGGACGGCTCCAGCCGGGGCAGATGTTCCTGGTGGATACGGAGCAGGGGCGCATTATTCCCGACGAAGAGATCAAGGGGGAGCTGGCAGCCGCCAACCCTTATGGCCAGTGGCTGAAAGAGAACTATATCCTGCTGGAGGAGTTGCCGTGCGCATCCGATATGCAGCAGTCGGATCAGAGCACTCTGGTCCAACGGCAGCAGGCCTTCGGCTATACGTGTGAGGATCAGCGGGTTGTGCTGGGGCCGATGGCCCGCGATGGCATCCAGCCGCTTGGATCCATGGGGACCGACACTCCGCTGGCGGTGCTCTCTGATCAGAACCAACTGCTGTACAATTATTTCAAGCAGCTGTTTGCCCAGGTTACCAACCCGCCTATTGACCCGATCCGTGAAGAGATAGTTACCTCCACGATAACGTTGATCGGTTCGGAGGGGAACCTGCTGGAACCGACGGCGGACAATGCCCGACGGATCAAACTCCAGAATCCGCTCCTCAGCAATCAGGAGCTGGAAAAGCTGCGCCAGATTGACCGCCCCGGATTTAAATCAGCAACCTTATCGCTTCTTTTCCCTGTGACGCGTGGCGCCGCAGGAATGGAGCGGGGGTTGGAGGCGCTTTTTGCGGCAGCCGATGTGGCCGTCGAGGCCGGAAACAATATCCTGGTCCTTTCCGACCGCGGAGTAGATAAAAATAACGCTGCAATTCCTGCGCTGCTGGCCGTTTCCGGTTTGCACCACCATCTGGTAAGCAGCGGCACCCGTACCCTGGTCTCACTGCTGCTGGAATCGGGCGAACCGCGTGAAGTGCACCACTTTGCCGTGCTGCTCGGCTACGGGGTCAACGCCATCAACCCCTATCTGGCCTTCGAATCGCTGGATGATATGATGCTGCAGGGGATGCTGCCTGGTCTCGACCATGAGAAAGCGGTCAAAAATTTTACCAAGGCCTCCATCAAGGGCGTTGTCAAGACCATGGCCAAGATGGGGATCTCCACCGTGCAGAGCTATCGCGGCGCCCAGATTTTCGAGGCGGTCGGTCTGCACAGCTCTGTCATTGACCGCTATTTCACCTGGACTCCGTCGCGGATCGGAGGGATTGATATCGACGGGATTGCCGCCGAACTGATGACCCGCCACCGTCGCGCCTATCCGGAACGGGTTGCCCCCGAGGTCACGCTCCCCACTGGCGGCGTTTATCAGTGGCGCAAGGATGGCGAGGAGCATCAGTACAATCCGTTGACAATTACCTCACTCCAGAAAGCGACTCGCAACGGCGATTATCGTGAGTTCAAGACCTTCTCCTCATTGATAGATGAACAGAACACACGTCACTATACCCTGCGCGGCCTGCTTGAATTCAAGGGCAATATGCCTTCGGTACCGCTCGACCAGATTGAGCCGGTTGAGGAGATCATGAAGCGCTTCAAGACCGGCGCCATGTCCTACGGCTCCATCAGCAAGGAGGCTCATGAAGCGCTGGCGATCGCGATGAACCGCATCGGCGGCAGATCCAATACCGGTGAGGGGGGCGAGGATCCGGAGCGCTTCACTTGGACCAACGAGCAGGGGGATTCAAAAAACAGCAATATCAAACAGGTGGCTTCAGGGCGCTTCGGGGTCACGAGCGATTACCTGACCAACGCCGGCGAACTGCAGATCAAGATGGCCCAGGGGGCCAAACCGGGGGAAGGTGGGGAACTACCGGGGCACAAGGTCTACCCCTGGATAGCCAAGACCCGCCACACGACACCTGGTGTCGGCCTGGTGTCGCCGCCGCCGCACCATGATATCTACTCCATCGAGGATCTGGCCGAACTGATCCACGATCTGAAAAACGCCAACCGCCGTGCCCGTATCAGCGTCAAGCTGGTGTCCGAAGTCGGTGTCGGCACGATCGCCGCCGGGGTTGCCAAGGCTCATGCCGATGTTGTGCTGATCAGCGGCTACGACGGCGGTACCGGGGCATCGCCGATCTCCAGTATCAAACATGCCGGTCTCCCCTGGGAACTCGGCCTTGCTGAAACGCACCAGACACTGCTGCTGAACAACCTGCGCAGCCGGATCATCATCGAAGCCGATGGCCAGCTGAAGACCGGTCGCGACGTTGCCATCGCCGCCCTGCTGGGTGCCGAGGAGTTCGGTTTCGCCACCGCTCCGCTGGTGACTCTGGGGTGCGTCATGATGCGTGTCTGCCAGAGCAACACCTGCCCGACCGGCGTGGCGACGCAGGATCCCGAACTGCGCAAGAATTTCAGCGGTAAGCCGGAGTATGTCGTAAACTTCATGCGTTTCGTCGCAGAGGAGCTGCGCGAGATCATGGCGCAACTCGGTTTCCGCACCCTGAATGAAATGGTCGGGCGGTGTGATGTACTGGAAGCAAACAAGGCGGTTGAACATTGGAAGATGCAGGGTCTTGATTTCTCCAACATCCTGTACCAACCGAAAGTCGGGCTGAATGTGGGACGTTACTGCACGGAACAGCAGGATCACGGCCTGGAAAAGTCGATCGATATGACCAGACTGCTGGATCTCTGCCAGCCGGCTATCGAGAAGGGGGAAAAGGTCTCTGCCGAGTTGCCGATTACCAATGTCCACCGCGTTGTCGGGACCATCCTCGGCAATGAAATCACCCGTCATCATGGCGCCAAGGGGTTGCCGGACGATACGGTCCGCCTCACATTCAACGGCTCCGCCGGGCAGAGCTTCGGGGCGTTCATACCGCGCGGCATAACCCTGCAGTTGTCCGGTGACGCAAACGATTACCTCGGCAAAGGGCTCAGCGGCGGGACGATCATTCTCTATCCGCCTGAGGGCTCCACCTTCAAGGCCGAAGAGAACATTATCGCCGGCAATGTTGCTTTTTACGGCGCGACAGGTGGAACAGCCTACATCCGCGGCATGGCCGGAGAGCGCTTCTGTGTCCGGAACTCCGGTGCCAACGCAGTCGTTGAAGGGGTCGGGGACCATGGTTGTGAATACATGACCGGCGGGACCGTCGTGATCCTTGGACAAACCGGGCGCAACTTCGCCGCCGGCATGAGTGGCGGTGTGGCGTATGTCCTTGACGAACAGGGGGATTTTGCTAGTCGCTGCAACAGTGAAATGGTCGGTCTGGAGGAACTTGATGAGGGTGATTGTGCGTCCTTGAAGGTGATGGTTGAAAAACATGCAGAATGTACCGGAAGCTCTCGTGCCGCGATTATCCTGATCAACTGGGAACGCTACAAGTCACGCTTTGTGAAAGTAATGCCTGTCGATTACAAGCGTGTGCTACAGGCGCTTGGCCGAGCGCAGGCTGCCGGTCTCAGTGGTGATGATGCATTGACCGCCGCATTTGAGGAAAACTCGCAGATGGTTGGGCATTAAGACCAACCCCCCTCAATCCCCCCTTATCAGGGGGGAGGCTTCTATAAACTTATTTACAGGGAATTGAATTATGGGAAAACCAACTGGATTCATGGAGTATAAGCGCGAAGTGCCGGTTGACCGGTTGCCGTTGGAGCGCATTAATGACTGGAACGAGTTCCATCTGCATATGCCGGATGAGGAGTTGCGTACCCAGGGGGCCCGCTGCATGGACTGCGGCGTGCCGTTCTGCCACAGCGGCGTGCTGATCAGCGGCATGGCCAGCGGCTGTCCGATCAGCAATCTGATCCCCGAGTGGAATGACCTGGTTTATCGGGGGCTCTGGCATCAGGCGCTCGACAGGCTGCTGAAAACCAACAACTTTCCGGAATTCACCGGGCGCGTCTGCCCGGCTCCCTGCGAGGGGTCCTGCACACTGGCGAGTATCGATCCGGCTGTAACGATCAAGAACATTGAAGTCAGCATTGTAGAACGCGGCTTCGAAGAGGGGTGGATTGCTCCGTCCCCACCCGCAGTCCGCACCGGCAAAAAAGTCGCCGTAGTCGGCTCCGGCCCCGCAGGACTCTCCGCTGCCGCTCAGCTCAACAAGGGAGGTCACAGCGTGACGGTTTTTGAACGCGCCGACCTGCCGGGTGGACTGCTGATGTACGGCATCCCCAATATGAAGCTCGACAAGCGACAGGTGCTGCTGCGGCGCATCAAGCTGATGGAAGCCGAGGGAATTACGTTTGTCTGCAATGCCGAAGTGGGGGGGAACTCGTTCCCTGTGGCTAAATTACGCAGCGAATTTAATGCCGTCGTCGTGACGACCGGCGCCACCCTGCCGCGCGATCTCCTGATCGACGGCCGCGCCCTCAAGGGGGTTCATTTTGCGATGGAGTTTCTGACGGCCAACACAAAAGCCCTGCTGAGCGGGAGTGATGACTTTATCTCGGCCAAAGGGAAGGATGTCATCATTATCGGCGGCGGCGACACCGGGACTGACTGTGTTGGCACGTCGCTCCGGCACGGCTGCGGCAGCGTCACCCAGCTGGAGATCATGCCCCGCTCTCCTGAAGAGCGTGCGGCCGATAACCCCTGGCCGGAATGGCCGAAAACCCACAAGGTGGATTACGGGCAGGAAGAGGCTGCGGCAAAATACGGTGCTGACCCGCGTGTATATCTTACGACGGCGACCAGGTTTGAGGGTGACGAGAATGGCGCCGTCAAGGCTGTTCATACCGTTGAAGTCGCCTGGCAAAAAAATGATAAGGGACAGTTTGTCCCGCAGCCTGTCCCCGGCACGGAGCAGACCCGTCCCGCCCAACTCGTGCTGCTGGCGATGGGATTTCTCGGCCCGGAGCAGCCGCTGATCGACTCTTTTGGCCTGGAAATGGACCAGCGGAGCAACATCAAGGCTGAGTTCGATACATACAGTACCAGCATTCCGGGTGTCTTTGCCGCCGGAGACTGCCGTCGCGGCCAGAGTCTCGTGGTGTGGGCCTTTAATGAGGGGCGCGGTGCCGCCCGTGAGTGTGATCGTTATCTGATGGGCAGCAGCGAGCTGCCGTAACTATGAATTGTATTTAAGTTGGTTCCATGTGATCATCTTTTCAAACATGCGGCAAAGAGGCCCGCCCGACAAAGTCGGGCGGGCCTCTTTTTGTTGTAACTGCTGATTATGAGCGGGGTTGCATCAATTAATAGTGCGCGGAGCAGTTTTCATATTACTAAATAGTTTTTGTTAAATTATAATAGCTTGCATCTTGTCATAGATTTGATGTAATAGACGTCACGCCGGTTTACAAGTTGACACATACGGCAAGTTACAAACCATTTGACAAGTTTCAAGTCACAACAGCTTATTAAAAGAGATATGCAGGTATTAACCTCGCAGGAGAGGGCTCCATGCTGATAGTAGTCTGCATCAAACAGGTTCCGGACACGACCCAGGTTCAGATAGACCCGGTCACCAACACCTTGGTCCGTGAAGGTATTCCTTTTATCGTCAACCCTTATGATACCCATGCCATGGAGGAGGCTTTGCGCCTGAAGGATCGTTTTGGCTGCAAGGTTGCCGCCATTTCAATGGGGCCTCCCAACGCAGAAGCAACGCTGAAAAAAGCTCTCGCACTTGGAGTCGATCATGCCATACTCCTTTCTGACCGGGTTTTTGGCGGTGCCGACACCCTTGCAACCAGCAATGTCCTGGCCGCTGCGATAGCCAAGCTTCGTGCGGAAGTTGATGAGGTTGGTCTGGTGCTTTGCGGAAAACAGACAATTGATGGTGACACTGCTCAAGTCGGCCCGGGAATTGCCAGTCGCCTCAATTATTGCCAGCTGACACTGGTAGACAAAATTATCAGCCTGGACCTGTCTGCCAAAAAAATACGCGTCAGCCGCAAGCTTGAAGGGCGCCACGAGATTGTCGAAGCCCCGCTTCCGGCGATGCTGACCGTTGTGCGTGAGCTTAACCGGCCGCGCTATCCAAAGGTGCAGATGCGACTGGCCGCCGCTGAAGCCGTTGTCAAAGTATGGGACAACAAAGTACTGAAGCTGGATGAACAGAAAATCGGCCTGAAGGGCTCCCCTACCTGGGTATCGAAAATTTTCTCTCCGGAGCGAGACAAAGGGGAGATTCTTGGTGACGGCTACGCCGATCCGGCCGGGGCCGCAGCGCTGCTTATAGATAAACTGATGGAGAAGGATATGTTACCGTTATGAGTGAACCACAACCAAAGATTAAAAAGCCTCGCGGCGTAGCCCGCCTTCTTGACGGGAGATGCATCGCCTGCGGTGCCCGCTGTCAAAGTGCCTGCCCGGTTAACTGTATCGAGATGACTGACGGCGGTGAACCGATCATCGAAACGGCCAAATGTATCGGCTGCCAGAAATGCATCAAGATCTGTCCGGCAGCTGCCATAGAAATGTTCTTCACCGCTGAAGAACAGAAAATTCTTGATGAACTGGCCAAAACAGCGGGAAGTACTGTTGAGGAAGAGCCGGATGAAGAGGCCGCCGCCATTGCCCGGAAACTGGCAGAATATCGCGGTGTCTGGGTTTTTGTCGAGCAGACCGAAGGTGAAGCGGCCAAGGTCTCCTGGGAACTGCTCGGGATCGGTGCAGATCTGGCCGCCAAATTGGGGGTTGAACTCTCTGCCCTGGTGATCGGTGAAAATGTGGAGCAGCTCTGCGGTGAAGCCTTTGCGTACGGCGCCGCGAAAGCTTACCTGCTGGATGCTCCGGTATATTACCACTACCGTACCGAGGCCTATGTGGAGGGGTGCTGCCACCTTATCGCAAAATACAAGCCCGAGGTCATCCTTATGGGTGCCACCGGCATGGGGCGCGATCTGGCCGGAGCAATCGCTACCCGCCTTGGTACCGGTTTAACGGCCGATTGCACCGGCCTGACGATTGACGACAAGCGCAACCTGATGCAGACACGTCCCGCTTTTGGCGGCAATATCATGGCCACCATCATGTGCGACAAATATCGCCCCCAAATGTCCACCGTACGCCCCAATGTCATGGCGATGCCGGAGCGGAGAGAGGGGGCAGAGGGCGTGGTCATTCGCGACCCCTTCACCGTTCCTGAAGACAGTGTCCTCACCAAAGTTATCGAAATTATCCGCGATTCGCACAGCAAGGGTGCGGTCGATATAACCGGTGCCGATTTTATCATCTCCGGCGGGCGCGGCATGATGGCCCCCGAGAACTTTGCCATACTGCAGGAGTTGGCAGATGAACTGGGGGGCGTGGTGGGTGCTTCGCGAAGCGCTGTTGACGCCGGATGGATGCCGGGTGATCGTCAGGTCGGACAGACAGGCAAGACGGTACGCCCTAAAATTTATATTGCCTGCGGTATCTCCGGCGCCATTCAGCATCTGGTCGGCATGCAGGATTCCGATATGGTTATCGCCATCAATCGTGACAGCAGCGCCCCGATCTTTGAGGTCGCCACATACGGTATCGTTGGTGACCTGTTCCAGGTCATTCCGGCGATTACACAGAGAATCCGGGAAATGAAACAAAAATAATTGAGGTTTTAGACATGACACCAAATCCATACATATTCGCCCCGCTCCTGATCGCATCACTAGCCGTGTTTGCCTGGGGATGCTGGAAGCGGCTCAGTCTGATTTCACTTGGACAGCCGGAAGATCGCTTTAACAATATAGGTACCCGCATCGGTGAAATGCTGCGGTATGCTTTCGGCCAGAAAAGGGTGCTCGCTAAACCGTTCGGTTTCAACCATTTCATAATCTTCTGGTCGTTTTTGATCCTGATGGTGGCAAACACCGAATTCATCCTCAACGGGCTTTTCCCTCATACGATCAAGCTGATCAAGCTTCCCTTCGAGCTGTATCTGCCGCTCGCTTTCATGATCGACATCGCGTCGTTACTGGCCCTGGCAGCGGTAACGGTGGCGGCGCTGAGACGGATCTTTGCTCCCCCCTACCCGGAGGCCCGCACCCTGGACGCTTTTTTTATCCTGGGACTGATTGCGACGCTGATGCTTGCCTCATTTACTCTCAATGCCTCGGAGCTGGCCGCTTATATGCTGAAATCCGGAGCAGATCCGGTGTCATTTCTTGCCACCGCGCGCAAGATGATGCCGGTATCGGCGCTGCTGGCCGGACTGCTGCCGCCGCTGCAGCTTGAGAACATCCATGCCGCAGCCTGGTGGGCCCATGCGGTCGCACTGCTCGCCTTTATCTGCTATCTGCCGATCAGCAAGCATATGCATATTCTGACCGCTATCCCGAACTGTTTTTTACGCCGGCTCGAAAAGCCAAACACCCAGCCGAGAGAAGAGTTCACCATCGGAAATACGTTCGGAGTCGGCCGGGTCGATCGGTACAGCTGGAAAGATCTGCTCGACTCCTTTACCTGTACCGAGTGCGGTCGCTGTCAAATGGTCTGTCCGGCCAGCATTACCGGTAAACCGCTCAATCCGCGCGCCGTGATCCATGATATCAAGGTAAATCTGCTGGAAAACGGGGCTGCTCTCAAAAGAAAGGGGGCTCCCCAGACTCCGCTGATAGGCGATGACGGTGAAGGGAGTGTATCAGAGGAGTCAATCTGGTCCTGTACTACCTGCGGGGCCTGTATGGAAGCCTGTCCGGTACTTATCGAGCATATGCCCAAAATCATTCAGATGCGCCGTCACCTTGTCGAGAACGAAGCAAAATTTCCGGAAGAGCTGCTGAATCTGTTCGAAAACATGGAGGGGCGCAGCAACCCGTGGGGGATTGCACCGTCGGAACGGACCAAGTGGTGCAGTCAGCTTGACATCAAACCGTTTGACCGGGATACGACGGAATACCTGTTCTTTGTCGGTTGCGCCGGTTCGTTTGATTCGCGCAACAAGCACGTCAGTGTGGCGATGGCTCAATTGCTGGACAAGGCCGGGGTTTCATGGGGCATCCTCGGCAAGGAGGAAAAGTGCTGCGGGGACAGCGTACGCAGGTTGGGGAATGAGTACGTCTTTGACAAAATGGCCCGGGAAAACGTTGCAATGTTCATCGAGCGAGGCGTCACAAAAGTGATCACTCAATGTCCGCACTGCTTTACGACCCTGAAAAACGACTATCGGCAATACGGTCTTGAGCTTGAAGTCATCCACCACAGCGAATTGCTGGCCAATCTGGTGCAGGAGGGAAAACTCCTTCTGGGTAAAACTACACAGGAAATGGGCATAACCGTGTTTCATGATTCCTGCTATCTGGGGCGGCACAACGACATATACGATGCTCCGCGTGCTGTTATTGAGGCGGCAACCGGCCAGGCTCCGGCAGAGATGGAGCGTAACCGGAACAACGCTTTCTGCTGCGGCGCCGGCGGCGGCAGAATGTGGATGGAGGAGCATGTCGGAGAGCGGATCAATCTGACGCGCATCAAAGAAGCGCTGGAACAGAGCCCGGACACGATCTGTGTCGCCTGCCCCTACTGCATGACCATGTTCGAAGATGGGCTTAAAGATGTCAAAGCGGACTCTGTAAAGGTGAGGGATGTGGCCGAAGTGATGGCCGAAGCCCTGCTGCACTGAGGTCGGGCTATTAATTTGATCGCCATTATCAACCGGTATGTAACTATTCTGTATACAGGTTGACATAATTGCTTTTTTTTTAGTCATCGTTATGCTATTTAAACAAGACTAAAACTTAATACGTTAACTGGGGGTCGGCATGAGTTACGAAGTAAAAAACGAGCAGCTGGTCAAGTGGGTAGCAGAAGTCACAGCACTGTGTGAGCCCGCAACTATTCACTGGTGCGACGGATCGCAGGAGGAGTATGATACGCTCTGCTCTCAATTGGTTGAGAGCGGCACCTACAAGAAGCTGAATCAGGAGAAACGTCCGAACAGTTATCTGTCCTGGTCCGACCCCGGTGATGTGGCGCGTGTTGAAGACCGCACCTTTATCTGCAGCATCTCCAAGCAGGATGCCGGCCCGACCAACAACTGGATGCACCCCAAAGAGATGAAGGAAACATTGAGCAGGCTGTTCAAAGGGTGCATGCGCGGTAGAACCTTGTATGTCATTCCTTTCAGCATGGGGCCGCTCGGCTCACCGATTGCCAAAATCGGCGTTGAAATTACAGACTCCCCGTATGTTGTCACCAATATGCGCATCATGACCCGTATGGGGCAGGCTGTTATCGACGTCCTCGCCAATGGTGAATTCGTCCCCTGCCTGCATTCTGTCGGTGCTCCTCTGAGCCCGGGACAGAAAGATGTTCCGTGGCCCTGCAACAAGGAAAAATACATCGTTCACTTCCCCGAAGAGCGTTCGATCTGGTCTTACGGCAGCGGTTACGGCGGCAACGCCCTGCTCGGCAAAAAATGCCTGGCTCTGCGAATCGCTTCCAAGATTGCCAAGGATGAGGGGTGGCTGGCAGAGCATATGCTGATCCTTGGAATTGAATCACCGGAGGGAGAAAAAACTTATCTGGGGGCAGCGTTTCCGAGCGCCTGCGGCAAGACCAATCTGGCGATGCTCGTGCCACCGGAAAGTTTTAATAAAAGCGGCTGGAAAGTTTCAACAGTCGGTGATGACATTGCCTGGATCAAACCGGGCGCAGACGGCCGTCTGTACGCCATCAACCCCGAGTACGGTTTCTTTGGTGTCGCACCCGGCACATCGATCAAGACGAACCCGAACGCCATGGCTTCCTGCGCCTCCAACTCGATTTTTACCAACGTCGCGCTCACACCTGATGGTGATGTCTGGTGGGAAGGTATGACAGATGCCAAACCGCCTGTCCTGACCGACTGGCAGGGAAACCGCTGGACACCTGACTGCGGCAGGAATGCAGCGCACCCGAACTCCCGTTTCACTTCGCCAGCCAGCCAGTGTCCCTCAATTGATCCGGAATGGGAAAACCCGAAAGGTGTGCCGATGGCTGCCTTTATCTTTGGCGGCCGCCGGAACGATGTAATTCCACTGGTCTATCAATCATTTAACTGGAGTTTTGGTGTTTATCTGGCTGCTACCATGGGGTCAGAAACTACGGCCGCCGCAACAGGCGCAGTCGGAACCGTACGCCGTGATCCGTTTGCCATGCTGCCGTTCACCGGATATCATGTCGCCGATTACTTCGCTCACTGGCTGCAGGTAGGACGTACTACTCCCACACCGCCGCGCATCTTCAGTGTTAACTGGTTCCGCAAGGACGCCGTCGGGAATTTCCTCTGGCCCGGTTACGGTGAGAATATGCGTATCCTGAAGTGGATTGTGGAGCGATGCAGCGGCAATGCTGCCGCGGTAGAAAGCCCTCTGGGGTGGATGCCGCGATATGAAGATCTGGACTGGACCGGACTGGACAGTGTAAGCCGGGAACAGTTCTATGAATTGATGTCGGTTGACCGTGATGTCTGGAAGGAAGAGATCGTTTCCCACGAGGAGCTGTTTGTCAAGATGTATGACCGGCTGCCAAAAGAGTTCCTGCACCTCCGTCAG
>JAFLLC010000135.1:55568-59007 GCA_019162745.1 Deltaproteobacteria bacterium
GCTCCGATGTACATAAAAAAACATAAAAAAAGCCTGCGAGGCTGTAACCCCGCAGGCTTTTAAGCATTTCCTTGAAAGGATATGAATTACTTCTTAGGAGCTTCTGCAGGTGCAGCGGCAGGTGCAGCGGCTTCTGGAGCTTTAACTGCGGACATAGGAGCCTGAACAGCTGCAGGTGCCTCAACAGCAGGAGCAGGAGCAGGAGCTTCTTCTTTTTTCTTGCAGCCAGCTGCGAATACAGTTGCGAGTGCCAGTACCAGAGTCAACGAGATCAGTTTTTTCATGTGTAATACCTCTTTCTTTTTTTTGAATTTACCATTAGAACGCTATGCGCATGGTTTCTAAATCGACCTTGGAATATACGCAGATTATTTCTGGAGTCAAGAGTTTTTTTAATACCGGCAATAATTTGTATATCTATTTGTTTCTCATCGTGATTGGTTAAATGCGACGATAGATACGCTCCACCGGGCAGAGTGTCGTAAAAAGCCCGCGTGCGTCACCTACGAGTGTTTCCGATTTTCCGAGTACAAGTACACCGCCGGACGGCAGGACGTGCGCGATGCCGTGTAATATCTTTTCCTGATCCGGGCGGTTAAAATAGATGAGTGTGTTTCGGCAGAGAGCCAGTTGGCATGGCTCAGATAGCCCAACATCCATAATGTTCTGCAGTTGAAACGTGACCATCTTTTGAATTTGTGGCGAAAGTTGCAAGTGCGGGCCATTAGCGGCAAAATAGCGCTCCCTGATGGAATCGGGAAGATCCTTCAGGCGCTCCTCGTTATATTCCGCCCGCACGGCTGCCTGTAAAATATCTGCATCTATATCGGAGGCATAAATATCTACCGGTGTACGCAGGAGTTCTTGGACAAAAAACGCCCGTACGATGATACCGAGAGTATACGCTTCTTCACCGCCGGCACAGCCGAGACTGTAGAATCTGAGCCGCTCTCCTGCAGTCGCTGCCTTTTGAAAGAGATGGGGGAGTACCACGGTTTGTAGTTTTTCGAACATTGAAGGATTACGGAAAAACTGGCTGACATGAATGGTAAGAGTCTTTTTAAGCAGATCAAGTTCCTGCTCGCTTTGCCGCAACAGATCGCAGTATGCGGCCGCGTCAAGGCAGCGGCATGAGCGCATCCTTATTGCAACGCGGCGTTTCATGCACTTGTCCTTGTAAATAGACAGGTTGAAGTTGCGCTGCATTTCGAGGATCAGGCTGATCTCGGCCAGCGCATCATCATCTATTTCCAACGACTCAATCAAGGCTTGTCCTGACAGAATGATGGTCACGCTGACCTCGCCCTCACGTTCCTCACGAGCCAAACCGGAAACGGCCTCTGTAGCATCCTCCGGAGGTTTCTGATGCACAGTAAGTAGCACGAAGCGGCGCGCATCGCAACTGCTAGAAAACAGGCTCAAATTTCAGGATAATCAGCGACCCCGCTTCGCCGGAAAAAATATTGCGATGGCATACAGCGCAATGCTACAGTGGAGCAGCTTACTACTTGCAGCAAAGAGCTGGTTATGTCCCATAAATCAACCATTGAGGCGACAACAGCCTTAAATTATGAAAACTCAGTTCCTCCCCTGAACCAGGCGGTTGGACTGCAGGAGGTCCTCACCGCCGGCAAGGATCGCCTGTTTGCCGTTGTCCGGGACAGTCGGGAGGAGGTGCTGATGGCTGCACTGCGCAACCCCTCCCTTGACAGCCAGCATCTCCTGACCCTCCTGAAGCGGCAGGGTCTCGGATCTGTAATCACTGCAATCTATACCGGTAAACGCCTCATTGAAGATTATTCCGTCAAATTCGCTCTTGTTGCTCACCCGGATACCCCCTCCCATATTGCGCAAACCCTCCTCCCACTTCTGTATATATTTGATCTGCTGAAACTTTGCCAAATACCAGGAGTATCTGCCGATATACGTTTGGCTGCAGAACGAAAAATAGTCCAGCAGATTCCGACTCAGCCGCTCGGAAACAAGTTGACGCTGGCGCGGCGCGGAACTGCCGGCATACTGGATGCCTTGCTCCGTGAAGGAGTGCAGAATGTCCTGGAAATCTGTCTCGACAATCCGCACCTGAAAGAGGGCTCTCTGCATCAGTTTCTTGCTTCGTCACACGCGACGGCAGAAGCTGTTTCGACGGTAGCCCGAAACAGCTGCTGGAAAAGTCGGCCCAATATCCGCCTGGCCATCCTCAAAAACCCGCGTACGCCGCTGATCTGGTACACCATCTTTTTGCCGGGACTCCCTGGTACAACCGTGCGCGATCTGCTCTTATCACCCCGACTGACCCCCGCTCAAAAGGAGATGGTGCGCCAGGTCCGCGCCAATTCTTACACATGATACGGAGTGCAATTTTTATCATCCTGTTCGGATATGCCCTGCTCATGACCGCTGAAGCTTCTGAATACGGTGTGGCGCGCGTATCTGCTCCGGTATTGAACACCCCCGACTTCAAGTCTGTCTTCGGGGGGGCAAAAGGGAAAACTCTGAAGGTTGATCGCTGCGGGCAGGTGCGCGAGCTTGAATACATCGCCATGCCGGGAACGCTCTTTACGATCTCGAAAAAACAACACTCCGGAACGGTTGACGTCTACCAGGTTGAAACAGATGAGTACTCAGCTCCTCCGAATGTTCGCCTGCACGTTGAAGGCCGTTTTCTAAAGTTGGAGCGTACTGCACCAGCACCGCGTAAGCCAGTGCTGCCGCCTCGCGAGGAGATACTGTCGGCACTCAGGTCGTCTGCAGGAAGCCCTTACGTCTGGGGTGGCAACGTTACGAGCGGAGTCCCTGAGCTTGCGGCATGGTTCTATAAAGACATCAGTGAGGCTGACAGGGGGCGGCTTACCCTGGCCGGACTGGATTGTTCAGGTCTGTTGTATCACGCCACCGGCGGCTGGACTCCTCGAAATACCTCTCAGCTGACTTCTTTTGGTCAGGGCGTGGCAATTACCGGCAAACAGAGTATAGAAATTGCGTCGCTGCTTCAGCCGCTTGATCTGATCGTCTGGAATGGTCATGTCATTATTGTTCTCGACAGTCAAACAGCCATAGAAAGCCGTCTCGCGTGCGGCAAGCCGGGAGGTGGCGGGGTAGTGATGACGCCGTTATCGCAGCGAATAGCTGAAATAATGCATACGCGGAGCCCGACAAACACCTGGCCGGTGAGTACAAAACATGAGAATTCCTTTGTTGTCAGGCGCTGGTATGGCCAGTAACTGGACCATATCTGAATATAAAATACACCTACCGGCAAAAAAACAATTGACATACATTAAATAGTTGGGTATAAAACTCATCCTTCCGCGCTTCATGGGCCTGATTCCTTTAATGGAACAGCGCGGCAGTTTCATACGTCCCCTTCGTCTAGCCTGGCCCAGGACACCGCCCTTTCACGGCGGCGACACCGGTTCAAATCCGGTAGGGGACGCCA
>JAFLLC010000082.1 GCA_019162745.1 Deltaproteobacteria bacterium
CCTATGACATCAGTGTTCACCTCAAGCGGAGTAAACTCTGAGAGTTGTCAAGAAATCTTTTTTTGTGTATTTTGATCCGTTAACAGTATAGGAGACTTCTGTTTATAGTCAGCTTTAAGAGGGAGAGACAGGCGATGACGCAGAGAATAATCGTAAGCATCCATTCGCTCTGATGCTGAAGGCAGAGCGATTTATCATAATCATCCCGATTTTTTTCACCATTCTGATCGGATGGTTTTCGTGGAGTGCTTTTAAAATAGCACCACAGATTGCAGCAGACAGCTTGCGCAGTACGGGGCTTTCCATTGCGGCTGCCATTGAAGAACTTACCAATATAAAACCTGCCCCAGATTCTCTTGAATACTTCAGCACACCTGATATTGCCTATTTTTATGTGGTTGACCGCAAGGGATTTGTCCGCTTCCACACCAATTCCGAGCTTATCGGTACCGTTTGGAGTGAGCCTGATACCGGCATTTATAGCAACGGCGGTATTTACGAAGAACGCAAAACAATATCCACTGGCGAAACTATTTACCTTCTCAAAACCAGGATTCATCCTACCGGCTCGAACTGCCTGTTAACCCTGGCGTTACACACCTACCATTCCGACCAGATTATTCGGAAAACGCACACAGGAATAGTGGTGGCTACTCTTTTCACGCTAACCCTGTGGCTGGTTACCTTTGGGATCATGTACCTGCTTCGCCGCGACAAGCAGCGCCATCTGGAAATGCAGCGGCTTGCTGAAATGGCGCACCTTGGTGAACTGAGCGCCGTCGTAGCGCACGAGATACGCAACCCCCTTGCGGGTATCAAGGGTTTTGTCCAGCTTATCGAGACCGCCACCGACATGGAGCAGGCACGTCACTATGCCAGTAAAGTTGTCCTTCAATCCCGCCGCATGGAGACGCTGGTTGATGACCTGCTCGCCTTCGCCCGTGAGGATCAGCTGGAGCGGCAGCCGGCCGACCTGGCGCTGCTGGTCCGGGATTGCGTGGAGATGATCCGCATGGAGGCTGATTCTTCACGGGTAACGGTCATCCATACCCCGCATACGGCAATACAAGTTTTGGTTATCTCTGATCGAATTATCCAATTACTGCTTAATCTGTTAAAAAACGGGCTGCAGGCAATGCCGGACGGTGGCGTATTACAGGTTGAACTGCAAAGCGACAAATCCCGCGCAACCATCAGGATAAGCGACTCCGGCATCGGTATCCCGCCGGAGAACATTCCGCACATCTTTGAGCCGTTCTGGACCAGCAAGGCTCGGGGCACCGGGCTCGGGCTGGCACTCTGCCGCAAAGTGGGACGAGAACATGGCGGAAGCCTGACGGTAGAGAGTGTGGTAGGGGTCGGCACCACCTTCACCATGACTTTACCATTGACAGTTTGACAGGAAGGCAAGGGCACCATGTCGGCAACCATACTGATTACAGAAGATGATGAAATATTCCGTGAACTTTTATGCACCATACTTGACAGAGCCGGGTATACCGTCGTTACTGCGACTGATGGCGGTGAAGGGCTCCGGCGCATCCAGCGGGAGCGTTTCGATCTGGTTATCTCTGACCTTAAAATGCCGGTCAGAAGCGGGCTTGAGCTGTTTCGCCTCGTGCAGAGCGAGCCGAACCCTCCCCTTTTCATATTCATCACCGCCTTTGGCAGGGTGGAAGAGGCTGCTGCTGCGGTGAAGGAGGGGGCCTTTGATTTCCTCTCAAAGCCGCTTAAAGATCCGGCAAGTCTGCTGACGACCGTACAGAGAGCCCTCGAGCATGTCGCTCTGCAGCGTCTCAGCATCTCCATGAAAGAGATTGAACAGGCCGGGCTGCCCCCGGAAGAGATGATCTTTGCCGGCAGAGCCATGGAGATCATCAAAAAGCTGGTAAAGGATGTATCCGGCACCCCTTCGACAGTGCTGCTGTATGGGGAGAGCGGCACAGGCAAGGAGCTGATTGCCCGGATGATACATCTGGCCAGCCCACGCAGCAACGCCCCGTTTATAACGATAAACTGTGCCGCAATTCCGGAAAACCTGCTGGAAAGTGAGCTCTTCGGCCACGAGCGGGGGGCTTTTACCGGCGCAATTCTGTCCAGACTGGGAAAGTTCGAGCTTGCACAGGGCGGGACAATCTTTCTGGATGAAATCGGTGAGATGCCGGCACTGCTGCAGGCAAAGCTGCTCAGGGTTCTGCAGGAGCGGGTCTTTGAGCGGCTGGGCGGGACAATGCAGATCAAGGCTGATGTACGTGTGATCGCCGCGACCAACCGCAACCTTGCAATTGAGGTCACCGAAAAGCGCTTCCGTGAGGATCTTTATTATCGTCTCAATGTCTTTCCGATAACCCTGCCGCCACTCCGTGAACGACGCGATGCCATCGCCATCATGGTGCGTTATTTCTGTGCCCGTTTTTCCTCCGCTTCCGGTCAGCGGAGAGCGGTAGGCATATCCGGGGAGGCGCTAGGGCTCCTGGAACAGCATCGTTGGCCCGGAAACGTGCGCGAACTGCAGAACGTCATTGAACGGGGAATTATCCTGGCAGAGAGAGAAATTACCCCGAATGATTTGCCGGCGGAACTTCGGGAAATTCAGCATGCAAACTCAAACGGTGAAGGGATTTTAAAAAATCACGAAGAGGCTGCTATTCGAACGTCGCTACAGGCACATCGCGGCAACCGCCGCCAGACAGCCGAGGCGCTCGGCATCTCGCTGCGCACCCTGCAGTATCGCTTGAAAGAGCTTGGGCTGAATACTAAAGAAGAGGTGTAGTCATTACATCCAAAAGAGAACTTATTTCATGAAAAACCGTCCGGTCGTAAACCGAGTTATGATTTCACTGGTCACCGCCTTGAGCTTCGTGGCCATGTCGCTTTCCGGCATTGCCGCTTTTATAGTCCCGCAAGGACGAATTGCATATTGGACCAACTGGACATTCCTCAACCTCTCCAAAACCGAGTGGGGCAACATTCATATTACCACCAGTGTACTGTTTCTGATCGCCGGCATCTGGCACACGTGGTACAACTGGACGCCGTTGATGCAGTATCTGCGAGGTGTCCCCGGTCGGGCCTCCGCAAGTCTGCGCGATCTCGCCATCGCTGTGCTGGTAACACTATTCTTCACGGTCGGTGCTGTAACAAAAACCCCGCCGCTCAATTACATCCTTTCGTTCAACAGCTGGATAAAGGATAGTTGGGTTAAGACTCCGGCTGACGAGCCGCCGTTCGGACATGCCGAGCTATTATCTCTCAAGGGGTTCTGCAAAAAGATGTATATTGATACCGGGGAAGCGCTTCTTGAACTTCGTCATGCGGGCATAAAAGTGACCGATGAAAATGTAACGCTTGAGCAGATAGCCCGTAATAACGGTGTGACACCTGCAAAGCTGTACCAATATATCAAAAAACTGGAAAAGCAGGATTTCGCAACGGCTGCGCCCCCTCCCCCCACTGCCGTACATCCGTTGCCGCGCTCTGCTAAAGCGGCGTTATCAACCAGTGATCAGAAATCTGTTGCAAAACCAACAGAGACTCCGGAACTACCCCGCTACACCGGTGATTTGGTAGTGGAACGCTTTGACGGAAAGGGGGTTGGTAAAAAAACTCTTACTGCCATCTGTCATGAACTGAAACTGGATTGCAGCGGAATCAAGCAAAAACTTGCTGCAAAGAAGATGACGCTGAAGGATGACGAAACCCTGAAAGATGCTGCGTCACGACTGGGAGTCACTCCGATTGAACTTCTTAAAGCGATCCTGGTCGGGGAAGCCATGTAACGTAAAACGGCTGTTCATGAACCACAGAGCAGCTACGCAATAGAGAAATCAACCTGAAAAAGGCTGTTAACCGCCGATGTACGGCGATACACGCAGAGAAATCAGGTACTTATTAAAAACTGATCTAACCCAAATCAGAGAATTTACATCTGAACGCACCTTGCTCTGGTAGTTGAGTCAGGGGATTCGTCGCATTTCGATTCCGAACCTTAATTGCCCAAAAACACCCACCTGCAGCCTGCTCAACCTTTCCCAATGCAACAATTCCCCGGCACCTAAGTGCAGAACCTGCATGGTGTAGTGCAAATTCTGCAGAATATATCGATCAGCATAAAATCCACATTTTGCTAACACATTGCAATAACAGCTCTTTAATATTTGGCACACTAAATGTATTAAACTTCGAACCACCGTAACTAACTGTAATCATTGATATATTTATTTATATATCAATGTATGCAAATAATCGCATTTAACGTGGCAACAAAAACAGGAGGAACAAAAAATGAAAAAAATTATCCTAATTACCGTAGCTGTACTTGCAGGTGTAAGTTTAGCGGGGCTTTCTCAGGCAGCAGGCACTATAGTCGGCTCCAAGCATGATCTGAAAGCCATCTCTGGTGGTGAGATCTGTATCGTCTGCCACACCCCCCATAATGCCGACATCACAACCACTGACGCCCCACTCTGGAACCACACCCTAACCACTGCCAGTTACACACTGTATGCAAGCCCCACCTTAAATGCCACAGCTACTATCGCCCAACCGACCGGAGTCTCAAAACTCTGTCTTTCCTGCCACGACGGCACAGTAGCCCCGGACGCCTTCACCGGTCATGCCGGCACTACTACTATCGCAGCTGCAGGTAATCTGAGCACCAATCTAAAAAAAAGCCACCCGGTTTCCTTTACCTATAGTGATGCAATGGCCACCGCTGACGGTGAACTTGCCGCTCCCAGTTCGCTGCCGCCAGGTTGGGTTAACGGCGACAAGTTTGAATGTTCATCATGCCATGACGTGCACAACAAGACCGGATTCCCGGCAATGCTGCTCAAAGACAATACCGCTTCCGCGCTCTGCCTGACCTGCCACACCAAGTAGCCGATACCGCGCATAATTTGGCCTCACAAGAGGTCATATCCGCCGGGATATGGCCTCTTGTGTTCTCCAGTAGTAACATATCACTTTTGTAATCTAGATTTTGTTGAGGGGCTCATGAACAAGATTCTTCGCACGGCCGCTTTTCTGCTGGCAACAATCATCCTGGCAACCGGTTGCTCAAGCGGTCCGGAAACCAGACATGACCCCATATTTTATCCGCAGCTGCCTGACAAACCACGCCTGCAGTTTCTGGCCGCTATCTCTTCCGAAGACGACCTGACGGACAAGAAGCCGGGACTGGACGATTTCATCCTTGGCGGCCGTGAAACCGACAAGATTTTAGGGCGGCCATATGCGGTACAAGCCGCTAAAGGGAATATCTATCTGATCGATCGGATCTCCAATGATATCCTGCAGATCAATCTGGTCACTAGCACCATCAGCCCGTTGCGTGCCGGAGGCCGTGGAGCGCTTCTGACGCCTTCCGGCATCTGGATAACGGAAGATGGCAGTAAATATGTTGCCGACCTCAAGCGAAAGCAGGTGGTGGTCTTTGACCGTGACAACCGCTTTGTGAAAGCCATAGGAGACTCTACCAGCCTTGAAAGGCCGACTGAAGTTTCCGTGTATGGCGATCGGGTCTATGTCTGCGATATGCAGAAACATCAGGTGGTGGTGTTTGACCGCATTACCGGTAAAATGTTGACCGCCATTGGCAAGGTCGGTGAGAAAGATGGTGAGTTCAATCGCCCCACCCATATCACGGTTGACCGGGAGGGAAATCTGATCGTCAATGATGCCTTCAACTTCAGAATCCAGAAGTTTGCACCGGACGGAAATTTCCTGCAACAGATCGGCACCGCCGGCAATACACCCGGCAGTATGGCGCGACCCAAGGGGGTAGCGGTAGATCATGATGGAAACCTGTATGTAGTTGATGCCGCCTTTGAGAATGTGCAGATTTTTAGTCCGGAGGGAAAGCTGCTGCTGTTTTTTGGCGGCGCTGGCCTGGAGCCAGGCAGTATGTACCTGCCGGCCGGAATTGCCATTGATTACGTCAATGTCCCCTATTTCCAAAAATATACGGACAAAAATTTCAAAATCAAATATCTGATCTACGTCTGCAACATGACCGGAGCCAACAAGTTGAACGTCTACGGCTTTGGTGATTGGATCGGGGAGTAGCGCCAACCATGATCTGCAAGCAGGTATATTTTTTCCTAACGGCAAGCCGTCACATGAGATTGCTCACGGTTGTTCTCTTCGCTGTGGGCGTTGCCGGATGCTCGCGACAGGCCAGCCACCAGGTGCTGACTTTTTTCTTTACCGGAGTTCCGCCACTCGAAGAACAACAGGCAGAGCAAAAGCCAGCGCCTGGTACCACGTCGTCACTGAAAGGAGAACGAAACTCGGGAGCGGCGGGGCAATCACCTGTTAAAAAGCAGAGCACCGCTGTTGCGGGGCAGCCGGATACATTGTCGAAAGTACCGAAAGTGCCGGAAGCGCCCCGCTTGTTCTCCCATCCGGTCTGGGCCGGAGGAGATTGTTCCCCCTGTCATGAAGGGAGCGGAGTATTCGGTTTCCAGCCCGGCGGGCAGCCTAAAAAAAATATTGCGACCAAGATATTTAACAGTGGTGGCGGCATGCCGGGCAAACTGCGCCTTACTAAGGAAAAGATCTGCACGACGTGCCATACAGACAAAACCGGCTTGCGGGCGGTCAAGGACAATCTCTGGCTGCATAATCCCACTGCCAAGGGAGATTGCCTCGCCTGTCACGACGCACACCAGAGCAAACAGCGCGGAGTGCTGCGCAGACTGCCGGAGCAGCTCTGTCAGCCCTGCCATCCGGCAGAGAAGCTGGCAGCGACAGCGATACACCGCAACAGCAACGAGTCGTGCCTTTCCTGCCATAATCCCCATATGGGTAAGGACCGGCGCCTGCTGTTTCAGGATTATCAGGAAATTAAACAGGCGGCCCAACATGAACAGTAGTTTTCTGAGCGAGGTTACACACTCGTGGTACGCCAGGAATGTCAGGAAGGCCTGATGACTCGTACTGTTGCTGTATTGCTATGTATGCTTCAACTTACCTGCAGCGCCGCAGCCGAACCTCTGGCCGGCAGCGTAACGGAGATCCGCACTATTTTTGAAAATGAGTTATTTAATATGGCTTACACTGCCAGTTCTGAAAATGAGAAGCATGACGAGGCCCTGAAGGTCGCCGAACAGGCTGTTAAAGCCAGGCAGGCAGATCGTGAGTGGCGCAGGAGGGCGGCCCGCTCTGCCGAATTGGCTGGTCAGAATGACCTGGCTTTAGCGCACTGGCTGTTTCTTTCCGAGCTGGGCGATGGCACAGCTCGTCAGTCAGCGCTAAGACTTTCACGCCGTATGAATGAATTCCCGGTGCGACGCTATTTGCTGGAGGGGATGCTGTTGGCAGGATATGACGATCCGACATTACTGAAGGAATATCTGACCGTGAGTGAGGCGGTGGGGGCGGCCAGCGAAGCGTATGACCTGCTGGCATCAAGACTGACCTACAGTAATCGCGAGCTGCTGCTGCAGGAACAGGCGCGACTGGCAGAGTTGCTCGGAAAACCTGCCGATGCGGTTAACGCGCTGGACAAGCTGGCCCTGATCAGACCCTTAACCCCGGATGAAACAATCAGGCGCGCAAAGCTGATGTTCGGGCAGGGGGATCTGGCGCGTGCCTGGCAGACATCCCACGGTTTGGAACCGGACACTAAAATCCAGCCTGATGAACCGGCAGAAGACTTTTTACCCTTGCATTCGGCTCCTGAAACGGCACAAACAGCACAGGAACAGCACCCGACTGTTCCTGAAACCCGCCGCAGCTTTAACTGGAATGCCACCTCGCGCAGGCGGGCTGAACGGCATTATTTTCAGATTGATCCGCCTGCGGTGGGGGCCTTGGTAAAGTATGAAATCAATCAGGATGAACGTACAGTTTCCGGCCAAAAAAGCATTGACAGCTCTCATACCATTACCGAACGGCTCGATCTGGCAACCAGTGGTTTTGTCTATCATCCGGCGCTACTGCAGTTCAGCCTGAAATTCTCGCCTGAATTCAGGCAGAGTACCCAGACAAAATCAGAACTAAGCGACGAAACCAGCACTAACGGCACCAGTTTCAGTCCAAACTATCAAACCAGTGCCGTTTTTTTCGGCCAGAAACCATATACGCTTACTTCGTTTGCCCAACACCTTGAAGCACAGTCATGGGCAACCTATACCGGCGTTACCCGGACGACCACCGACAGTTTCGGGGCAGACCTTTCCCTGAAATACAGCCTGCTTCCAACTACGATCGGCTTCAGCAGCAGTAAATCGGAACAGGACGGCTATTTTGTAACCGGCAGCGAGTGGCAGGAAGTTCACCTGCTGTCCAGGCACAGCGGCATAACCGGCGACAGCTCCCTTTCTTCAAGTTACAGCAGCAACAAACAGGACACCAACGGGGTGGCCAACGAAATCAAGACCATGAACAGCTCATTCAGCAATCAATACAAGGTGACGACTGACAGCAGGATCCATCTTGCTACAAACCTGCAGCTTATGAGTCAGGAATCCCTGAATTTACAGAACGACTCTCTGCAGATAAGCGAAAACCTTGCCTGGCAGCACCTGGAAAATTTGCGGTCTCAATACACTTTCAATTATCGTCAGTTTGAAACAGGATCTACGTCAACTAAATGGAGTTCACTTGACGGCCGGCTAACTCACAAGCTTTATGAAAATCTGACCACCACCGCAGGTGGAAGCGGGACCTTGAACAGCTACAGCGGCGGAGAAGAAAAGGCGCTGACTGCGCTGCTGAACAGCGCCTACCAGCGCCGCCTCGGGAAATGGGGCACTCTGAACCTGAATGCCGGAGCAAATTATCTGCATACTACCCGCAAGGGAGTCAAGGGAACGGCAGAACTCAGTAACGAGCCTCATACACTGAACAGCACGGCAGAGACCTTCCTTGACAAGTCCGGTATAAACACCGATTCGATTGTGGTCACAAATAGTGCCGGCACCATTATTTACGTCAAGGATATCGACTACCGGATTGACCTCATCGGCAACTCGGTAAGAATCAGCCGTTTGCCGCTGGGAGCCGTTACCGACGGACAGCTTGTATTGGTCAGCTACAGCTACACACGCGATGCCGGGTATGACGATTCGGTTTTTACGCAGAACTACGGCATTTCGCTGGAGCTGAAGCGGTCATTGTTCCTGTCGTACCGGTACCTGCAGGCAAAACAAACTGTGCTTGCAGGGCCGCCTCCGGAACGTTTGAGCGATACTATTATTCACCTGGCGGCAATTCGCTATGTCGCGGGGTGGAGCGAAACTGGCGCCACTATTGAGGACAATGACACCACGGATATTTCCTACCGTCGCTGGGAACTTACCGAAGCCATTGTACTGCAGCCGAGCAACTGGCTGCAGTACAATCTGCGCGGCTATTATGGGAAAACCGACTATCGGTCGCATGAAGATTCAAAAAAAACCTTCGGTGCCACCACCAGCTTGAACTGGACGCCGTTAAGCTGGCTGCGGTTCGAGATGGAGGGTTACCTTGAAGAGGCAGATGGTACCCTTGAAAAAACGACCAATCGCGGCGCCAAGGCGGGCATCGGGATGAACTACCGTCTCTGGACGGTCAGACTGAGCCACAAACTGTCGGAGCAGGACAACGAGACCAGTGATTACAAGCGAAGCAATCAGGTCATGCAAATCGAGTTAAGCCGGACGCTATGGTAGAGATAGCACGGCGCGCAAGGTAAATATCATGCCCGAAAACAACAGGACGTTTTTCATATGCACGCTGCTCTGCTGCCTGATGGCTTTAACTGGCTGCGCCGCTTCGCAGCAAGCCATGGCTGGAGCGGCGGGAGAGGCTCCAACCTGGCCAAGCGATGGTGAAACCGTGCGGATACGCTATGTAAGCAGCTTTTCCCTGCCGGAAGATCTGCAGATCCGGCAGGGGATGTTGTCTCGCATATGGGACTACGTCGTAGGCGCTCCCTTCCGTGGGTTGGCGGCTCCCCATGGAATAGCCGTTGACGCCGATGGGACAATTTATGTGGTTGATGCGGCGCTAAAGACCGTACAGATCTACAACGGCAGCAAAAATAAATTCAGCATGGTCCCGGATGACGACCATCTTTTTAAAGCACCGATCAATCCGGCAGTGGATATTGATGCCGCGCGGCTGTATGTCACCGACTCAGCTGACGGCCTGGTGAGATTTTTCCCTCTGGCAAGCGGCGGAGCTCCCGGAGAGTTCGGCAAGGGACAGCTTGAACGCCCCACCGGTATCGCTCTCAATAATCAGACCAATGAACTGTTGGTGCTTGACACCAGACAGGAAGCGGTCTTTCGCTATAACCGCCAGGACCTGACTTTGATGGGGCGTTTCGGCTCTCGCGGTACCGGAGACGGACAGCTTAACCGTCCCACCGACCTGACGGTCAACAGCAGCGGCGAGATCCTGGTAAGTGATTCCCTGAATTTCAGAGTTCAGGTTTTTTCACCTACAGGTGAGTTTAGGCGCGTCTTTGGCGCGGCAGGTGACACACCCGGTTATTTCAGCCGCCCAAAGGGGATTGCCGTGGACAGCGACAGCAATATCTATGTGGTGGATACCCTGTTCGACAATGTCCAGATTTTTGATACGGAGGGGAAGCTGCTGCTCTCCTTCGGGCGCGCCGGCCAGGGACCGGGAGAATTCTGGATGCCCGCCGGTATCTGTATTGACCGGAACGACCGGATCTATGTCGCCGACACCTACAACAAGCGGATACAGACCTTCCAGTATCTGAAACAGGCGGGGCACAAATGAACACTCTTTTCATCAAAACCGGAATGCTGTGGGGAGCGGCCTTCATGGCGTTCATAACTGCTCCCGCATATGGTAAAAGCATTATCGACAGCATGCATAATCTTTCGGCCAGCGGACCGGGAGCGGTAAAGGCGACGACCCAGACCGAGATCTGCATCTTCTGTCATACTCCTCATAATTCCCGGTCTGATATCCCGTATCTCTGGAACCGGCAGGACCCGGCAGGTCCCTATACTCCCTATTACAGCTCAACCCTTAAAGCTGCTGTCGGCCAGCCCACCGGCACGTCCCGGCTCTGTCTTTCCTGCCATGACGGCACCATTGCCCCCGGCGCCGTACTTTCGCAGACAACGGCAATGCCGTTTACCGCATCTATGACCGGCCGCAGCTCTAATCTCGGCACCAACCTGGCAGACGATCACCCGGTTTCTTTTGATTACAGCGCTGCTGCAGCATTAAACGGCCAGTTGGTAAGCGCCGGTTCCCTGCCCTCCGTGGTGCGTCTGGATGCAGCCGGCCAGATGCAGTGTACCGCCTGTCACAACCCCCACAACGATCAGTACGGAAAGTTTTTGGTCATGTCCAACCTTGGTGCGGCGCTCTGTGTCAGCTGCCATAGCAAAACCAACTGGAGCGGAAACAGCCACGCAACCTCGTCAAAAACCTGGAACGGCGCCAGCTCCGACCCGTGGCCCAAATCAAGCTATACCACCGTCGCTGACAACGGCTGCGGCAACTGTCACAGCCCCCACAACGCTACAGGGGAGCAGAGACTGCTGAACTATGACGTGGAGGAAACCACCTGCCTGGTCTGCCACAACGGCAACGTTGCCGGCGCCAATATCAGTAACGACCTGGCCAAAATATACCGGCACCCGGTTGACGCCTTCACCGGCATTCATGATACTGCCGAAAACTATGCCGGCATCGTCAGCAAGCATGTTGAATGTGTCGACTGCCATAACCCGCACCAGGTAAGCGATGTTGTCAATACTGCACCACTGGTTCCCGGTAGAATGCGTGGGGTGCCGGGGGTTGATTTTTATACCAATGCCTATCTCCCCTCGGCTACCTACGAGTATCAGATCTGTTTTAAATGCCACGGAGACATGACCAATAACGTACTCCCCTCCGCCCAGCCCATCATCAGGTATTGGACCAACACGAGAGATAACCGCGTGAAGTTCGCCCCGACCAACATCTCCTATCACCCGCTGCTGGCGCCGCTGAACAAGATAAGCGACAGCATGCTGGTTGCACCCTGGGCACGCGGCATGATGATCTACTGTACGGACTGTCACGGCAGCAATTCAGGCGGAGCAAGGGGCTCCCACGGCTCGATCTACCCCCATATCCTGGTCTTGAAATACGAGACCTCCGAAGTTTTGCCAACTTCATCCACGGCTTATCTTACTGATAATGCGCTCTGCTTCAAATGTCACAATTCGGATACGCTTTTTGGTGGTTCCACTTTTCCACAGCATAAAAAACATTTGAACTCTCCCACAGGCACAAACGAACGTTGCTCCTATTGCCACGATCCGCACGGCAGCCCCACCAACGCGGGCATGATCAACTTTGACATGCGACCGGGGATAGTCAGCCTGAGCGGTGGAAAACCCATACAACTCAACTATCCGTTGAATAACAAGCAAACATGTGTCCTGACCTGTCATGGGTATGTCCACGGCTCGTAACCAGCAATTGAACAGATTGAAGCCTGTTTGTCGGCAGCATATAACATCACAGAGGAGTAACTTTATGTACAGAATCAGGCAGTATACTTCGTTGTTGACGTCAATAAGCTGCACCGTCAGTGCCGTTCTGTTGTTTTTAGCGTTGTCTGCAGCGCACTCCGAGGCAAGATCGGGCTTTACCCTGAAAAAGGGGCAGGGGTGCGTTACCGCCGAATGTCACCAGAATATGGGCAGGGACAAATATGTGCATGGTCCGGTAGCCACTGGAAACTGTACCTTCTGCCACAAACAGGAGAGTAAAGAGCGGCATGAATTCAAGCCGATTTCCGACGTGGCGGCCCTCTGTTATGCCTGCCACGACAAGCTGCCTCTGGGACCGGTGGTACACAAACCGGTGAAGGATGGCAACTGTACCGGATGCCACAGCCCGCACCAGTCGGGGAACAACTTCCAGCTGCTGGGAGGAGGGCAGGATCTCTGTTTTGTCTGCCACAAGAAAACTATTTTAAGCGGTAAAGTAAAGCACAGTCCAGTGGCAAGTGGTGAATGCAGCAACTGTCATGGCCATCACTCCGGCAGCTTCCCCAAGCTGCTGTCCGGCAATGGCAATGATGTCTGCTACACGTGCCATACGGATAAACAGACCGAATTTTCAGCCAAACCGCATATCCATGCACCGATGAAGAGCGGTTGCGTGCAGTGTCACAATCCACACAGCAGCGATTACAAGTATGTGCTGATCGGAGAGCATACCAAAGGGGTCTGCTTTGCCTGCCACAAGGACAAGCATAAGGAGATTGCGGGCGCCACCGTCAAACATGGCGGTCTTGAGTTGGAAAACGGCTGCATGGCCTGCCACTCCCCCCATACATCGGCTTTTCCGAAACAGTTGGCTATGGCGCCGATGGATCTTTGTTTGAGCTGCCATGACCGTGACTACGCCCATGCCGACAAGAAAACAGCCGACATGAAGGGATTTCTCGCCACGAACAAGATTACCCATGGTCCGATCAAAGACAAGGATTGCTCAGGCTGCCACAACACCCACGGGTCGAGCAGCTTCAGGATCCTGAGAGGCAACTATCCCCCGGTTTTCTATGCCAAATTCAATCCCGAAAATTACAAACTCTGCTTCAACTGTCACAACGACACCCTGGTGCAGGATGCCAAAACAACCACCCTTACCGGTTTCCGTAACGGCGACCAGAACCTGCATTTCGTCCACGTCAACAAGTCTCCCAAGGGGAGGACCTGCCGCGCCTGTCATGACGCCCACGCCACCAATAACCCGAAGCACGTCCGGGATACGGTTCCCTTTGGCGCGTGGCAGCTGCCGGTTGGACTGGTAAAAAACAAGAGCGGCGGTTCCTGTCTGCCAGGCTGCCATCAGGAGTTCAAATATGATCGGGAAAAGATGGTGAAAAACAGATGATTCGGCTCTTCAGAATATTGTTACTTTGTCTCGCTGTTGCCGTCACAGCCGGGCCTGCAACTGCAGGCCCGGCTGCAGAGAATCAACCGCATGACCAACAGGCGGCCGGATCTGATCATAACGGCACAATCGGTAAGGCCCTGGCTTTAGTGCAGCAAGGAAAATCTGTTGAAGCGGAACAACTGCTGCTGCAGGCTCTGGCACTAACCCCTGATCCTGCACAGGTATATTATCAGCTTGGACGGATCTACGATCAGCGCGGCGACAACCTGAAGGCCATTGCCGCTTTCAAGGAAGGGATCAAAATCCATGAGCAGGGGAGACGCACAAGCCGATGAGAAGATTCGCCTGCACTACCAGATCTCTTGCCGTCCGTCTGATGCCGCTATGGGTTTTGCTTGTCCTGTTAAACACCTCCATTTCATCATCCGCTCTCCGCTCGCTGGAGGTGGGGATGGAGGCTCCGGACTTTATGCTGAAGGATCTGAACAACAACGCGCAAAGTCTTTCAGGTCTCAGGGGAGAAAAGTTAACGGCGGTACTGTTCTGGGCAACATGGGGAAACAACTCAAAAAAGGCCCTGCAGCAGATGCAATCCCTTCATCAGAAATATAAAGATGCCGGCCTGTCTGTCATAGGAATCAACGTCGACAAACAGGACGTAACAGAAGAAACCTTGACTACCATAAAGGGAGTTGCCGCCTCACTGAATATCACCTTCCCCCTGCTGGTTGACCGGGGACTTGCATCATTCAACAACTACGGCATTATCGCCGTCCCGAGCACGGTTATTCTCGACAGGAACCGGGTCATTAAATATGAGCTGTCAGGTTTCCCACTGATGGGAGCAGACTCTTTGAAACTGTTTGTCGAAGCGGCCGTAGAGAACAAAAGCAAACCGGATCAGATCGCCGTAACCGGCTATCAGCCGGATAAAAAGGCGGTGCGACTCTGGAATATGGGAACCAGTTCACTGAAATCAGAACGAACCGCCAAAAGTGCCAGATCGTGGTTTGAGAAGGCTATTGCAGCCGATCCGGCATTTACCCTGCCCTATCTGAGCCTCGGCGAGCTGTACTACAAACAGCACAACCTGACCGAAGCCAAGAAACAGTTCGAGCTGGTGCTGCAAAAAAAACCGGATCATGCCATTGCCCTCTGTGCGTTGGGACAGATTTTACTTGATGAGGGAAATCTGCCGGGCGCTGAGCAGAAACTGGCAAAAGCTGTTAAGGCCGACGAGGCCTATCTGCCCGGTTACTACCTGCTTGGCCTCCTGAAGGGCAGGCAGGGAGATGTGCCAGCGGCCCTGCAGTGGTTCAAGAGGGCAGAGGAGATCCATCCAGGGGATTACAGGATCTTTGTCCATAAAGGGATGATGTATGAAGAACGAAAAGAGCTGCCCGCTGCCGCAGCCGGATATAAAAAAGCGCTGGAACTGATCATGGGACAGCTATGAAACCGTTATTAAAGAACATACTGATCAGCGGCATTGTCACCGTCACCTGCCTGTTTTTTATGGCCGCAGGCCTCCACGCCGCGACGCTCCGTGTGCTGTCACCGGCAAACAACAGTTTTGTTGAACACGAACTGCTCAGCATTGTGCTGTCGCTTCAGGATGGAAACGCCACCGCCGTTAAGGCTGTTGTAAACGGCAAAACCTATACCAAGACCTTAGCTGAAGGCGGCAGCAGCAAAATCGTCTGTTTCGGCGTAAATCTAGTCAATGGCTCAAACAGGATTGTCATAACCGCTGCAAACGATTCCGGCGAAATCGGCAAGAGCAATGTTTCCATCTATCTTCGTTCCAGGCTTTCCAAGCCTCACCAGCAGCCTCCGGCAGGGTTCCAGCGCTACTATTTCCATCTGCCCGCTAATGAAGGAGCCTGCGCGCCCTGCCATCGGATGGAAGCGGATCTGAACGATCTGCACCCCGCAAAACCGGAAGACTCTCCCTGTTTTAAATGCCACAAACGCAAGGACAGCAGCGTCTTCAAACACAAGCCGGTCTCTGCGGGAGCTTGCTTCAGTTGCCACGAAGTTGTTACGGGGAAACGTAAATACACCACGCCGAAACCTGAGCAATCGATCTGTTTCCTTTGCCATAGCACCCAGCAAAACCTCTGGAAAAATAAAAAAGTGCACCATGGTCCCACAGCCGTGGGTAACTGTACCGTCTGCCACGACCCGCACGGGTCGGATTGGCCTTCCTTTATCTATATGCATCCGACAGACCTCTGCCTCAACTGCCACAATGACAAGAAAAGCGGTCTCCATGTAATTGCCGGTTTTTTTGCCAAGGGTCATCCGGTAAGGGGGGATAAAAACCCGCTGAAACCGGAACGTCCCTTTTCCTGCGCGGGGTGCCACAATCCCCACGCAGGTGATACCCAAAGTCTGCTTAACAAGGAACGCGGCAACAATAGCGCCTATTGCCAGACCTGTCACAAACTGTGATCAAAGGACTTATTTTTGAACGATATATCGAGGGCGACAATTTAAGTGACAGAACCCACATCGTGGGGAATTCGACGGAATGAGAGGGTTTATGCAAAGATCACGACGTATCACCGGTAAGAAAATTCTGGCTGGATTGGCTATTGTCCTGGCGTTTGGCGGCGTATCCCACGCTTCACCGCAAGGGAATAAATCGGCAACGGTCACCATACCTCCAACGCCTGAGCAGTACTCCAGCACCCCGCAGCCGTTAACGGCTGTCCAATGCGCCCAGTGCCACCCAGGCCTGTTCAAAAATCTTAAAAACGAGGGTGGACGCCACCGCTTTGCCTGCCAGAGCTGCCACAACGTCTTTCATGCCTACAGTCCACGCAAGGGCAACTGGGACCAGATTATGCCCACATGTTCATCCTGCCATACAGCCCCGCATGGGGCGAAGATCACTAACTGCACGGCCTGTCACGCCAATCCCCACGCGCCTAAAAGCATTGCAAGCACTGCACAGCTCACGGCAGCCTGCTATGATTGTCACGGCTCTGTACGTGATGAACTGGTAAAATATCCGAGCAGGCACTCGAAGCTTCCCTGCATGACCTGCCATACTTCTCATGGTTATAAGCCGTCATGTTTCAACTGCCACCAGCCGCATTTCAAAGGGCAGGCACTGTCAACCTGTCTGCCATGCCACCCGGTTCATCAACCGCAGAACATCAGGTTCGGCACAAAGGAACCTTCAAATACCTGCAGTTCCTGCCATGCCAAGGCATATACCAACCTGGCGAAAAGCACCAGCAAGCATAACGCCCTGGCCTGCGTAACCTGTCACAAGGATAAACACCGCTTTATTCCGCAATGTACCGACTGTCATGGAAAACCGCACACCCAGACAATTCATGAAAAATATCCGAAATGCCTCAGTTGCCATATAGATGTTCATGATATGCCTGTTATGTCGAAAAAATAGTCCCAATAAAAAGGACGTCGGCATTAGGGGGGTGCCGGTCGCCGCTATTGTAACTGAAAAAACCTGGACAAATATAAATGAACATCAGTCAAAAGCCGTAAAATGTTAACCCTATTCTTGCTGTAAGGAGGAACGATGATGAATATGATATCTCATGCAAAAAGGTTGTTTCTGGCATCTGTACTGGTGTCTGCTCTTAATGCCGTCGCCTTTGGCGCCGGGCCTGTGCCTGTGCCTGTGCCTCAACATCAACAAAACCCGGTTCTCGGTAATGCGGACTGCGTGAAGTGCCATGCCGCCGCGACTGCCGACATCGCCGCCAATGGAGGCGCACACAAGACTAACGTTACCTGTCAGGATTGTCATAACGGCCATCCGCCAGCAGTTAAAAACATTATCCCGCTGTGTTCGCAATGTCACAGCGGCAAGCCACATTACAAACTGGCCGACTGTCAGCGTTGTCACAGCAACCCTCACACCCCTAAAGCCACCAAGCTGGCCAAAAACATAACCGACGAGTGTGTCACGTGTCATTCTCAGCAGATCGTCAAACTCAGGCAGTTCAAGAGCAAGCACACCAGTCTTGCCTGCACCTACTGTCACAACGTTCATGGAAGAATTCCGCCCTGTACTCAGTGCCATAAACCGCATAGCGCCGACATGGTGGCAGCTGAATGCAAACGGTGCCACCAGGCACATATGCCGACGGTAATCACCTATAAATCAGATACCCCCAACAGGAATTGCGCCTCCTGTCACAAAAAAGCGTCTGATCTGCTTTTATCAACAGATGCGAAACACAGAGATGTAAATTGTGTCACATGCCATAAGGACAAGCACAAGATGACGCCGACCTGCCAAAGTTGTCACGGGACGCCTCATCCGGCGGGCATGCTGGCACGCTTCGCCAAGTGCGCAGATTGCCACAGCATTGCTCACAGCTTGAACCGATGGGAACCAAAGGCCGCCGGTAAGGCCGCCACGATGAAGCCCAAGAAAAAGCATTAAACCTATTTCTACTTTGTCACATTTCAATCTGCCTCACCCCCTCCCACCCTCCCCCTTCAAGTGGGAGGGTGGGAGGGGGATAAGATCGGCTGACGTTCAGCTTAATTTAACAAAGTAGTACTATGCAAATAGTTTACTCCATGAACTACAGGCGGGGTCTCCCATGAATATTCAAAAGAAGCTGATGGTGATTGATGATGAGCCTGCCATCCGGGAGGGGGTACGCAGGATTCTTGAGTCCGGCTCTTATCTGGTAGAGACTTTTTCCTGCGGCCATGCAGCCATGGAGCGGATTAAACAGGAAACTTTCGATCTGGTTATTACCGACCTGAAGATGCCCGGCATGAGCGGCATGGAGCTATTGAAGGCGATCCAGCAGACCCGGCCGAATCTGCCGGTGATTTTTATAACAGGTTATACCTCGGTAGAAAGCGCCGTAGAGGTAATGAAAGAGGGTGCGATGGATTATATTGCCAAACCGTTCACCCCGGAGGAACTTCTGGACACCGTCAAACGTGCTCTGGATCAACAGGTGCTGGCTCTTGAGGATCTCTATATCCGCAAGGAGCTGCTGGACAGTGCGGGGTTTGATCAATTTGTGGGAAAGAGCCTGGAGATGGTCAAGGTCTATCACCGCATCATGCAGGTGGCCCCCACGGACAGCACGGTGCTTATCACGGGTGAAAGCGGCACCGGCAAGGAACTGGTGGCCAGATCCCTCCACAAGCATAGTGCGCGGCGTGACAATTCTTTTGTGGCGGTTGACTGCACCTCACTGGCAGAAAGCCTGCTCGAGTCGGAGCTGTTCGGCCACGTCAAGGGATCTTTTACCGGGGCCATACAGACCAAGACCGGGCTGTTCATGGTTGCAGAGGGCGGCACCCTGTTTCTTGATGAGGTATCGAACCTGAGTCATACAACTCAGGCCAAACTGTTACGAGTACTGCAGGAACGTGAGGTAACCCCGATCGGCGGCACCAAGCCGATCCGGGTCAATATCCGCCTGGTGGTTGCCACCAACCGGAGTCTGCGCGACATGGTAGCCGAAGGCACCTTCCGCGAGGATCTTTTCTTCCGTCTGAACATAATTCCTATGGATCTGCCACTGCTGCGGGAGCGGACAGGAGACATTCCTCTTTTGGTTGCACATACGGTTCGTACGGTGGCCGACAAGCTGGGCAAGGATATCAAGGGAGTAACCGCCGGAGCGATGCAGGTGCTGCAGAGCTACAGCTTCCCCGGTAACGTACGCGAACTGGAAAACATCATCGAGAGGGCTGTTGTGTTGGCAGACGACTGCCTGATTACCACTGATGACCTGGAGTTGAACAACGGTCCAAACAAGATATATGCCGATCTGCACAGCCGTAGAAATCGCCGGGTTGATGATTTAAAACTGAGCCCCTTACGGGACTACACATCAGTACCGCTGAGTGTGGAGGATCTAAAAGAAATCAAGCAGCATTTGCGGGAGCGGGCCGTAGAGAATGTGGAAAAACTTTTTGTGGTCAACGCGCTGCAGCGCAGCAATGGAAACGTAGCCCGCGCTTCCGTAGAAACCGGCATGCTCCGCCCCAACTTCCATGCCATGATGAAAAAAATCGGCATATCAGCAAGGGAATTTGTCGAGTCCTGAGAATCGGGCTGCCACAACAGACGCTGAACCGGCAGTCGATAAGCAGCTATAACCTCGACACGAGAATCACCATTTCAATTTTGTATTCCCAGCACTATTGCTGAAGGTCCACAGCCATGAATGAGTTCGCCATACGCATCTTTACACCGTTCAGGACCGTCCAGTTTTATGCCTGTATCGGCGGCATCTGGCTGCTGGTCAATATCGGCATTATTCTTGCCAACCTTGTTTTTGGAAACAGTATCGTTCGGACCCTGCAGATAAACAGTATTATCATTATTCTGGCTTCATCATTTCTGCTCTACTATCTTATAAACAAGAAGATGGACGAAAGCTTCTCTACCGGAATCAAACCGGTTTATCGGCTTTTACGAGCCCTGAAGGCGTATAACGAATGTCATAAGGCCTTGATTCGAGCAAGTGACGAACTGCAGCTGATGAACGAAATCTGCCGTATTTTTGTTGAGGTCGGAGGTTATCGTATGGCATGGGTCGGACTTGCCTCCGATGATGCCACACGGACAATTACCCCTGTTGCAGGTTGGGGGGGTGACCAGGATTTTATCGAGATTTTCAAAACAAAATGCATGAACAAGGATATTGACAAAGGGCCGATTAAAACCGCCATCAAAACCGGTAAACCGGTGGTTATGCAGAACCGGAAGCGAGATCCGGCCTGCGAAATGTGCCAGATACATTTCCTCCGGCATGTGGTTTGTTCGTCCGTTTTTTTGCCGCTCAGTAATCAGGGAAAGAGCTTTGCAGCCTTGATAATCTATTCAGCCGGTAAATTTGCGTTTGATGAGGAGGAGGTCACCCTGCTGACCAACCTTGCCGCAGATCTTTCCTACGGCATTGCGGCGCTTCGCCTGAGCGAAGAAAACAGGGCGGCTGAGCAGCAGCGGCAATTACTGGAATCTGTGATCACGCAGATGAGTCCCGGCCTGCTTGTACTTGACCACACGGGGATTATTCAATATGCCAATCCTGCTGCTGCCGGTATTATCGGCATACCGGCAATTGAAATGGTCGGGAATACATGCTGTTCAACCGTCAGCAGGGAAGCTAACGAACCTTTCTGTGAAGCCTTCATGCTCTCAGCGTCAAATAATAAAGTAAACTCAGTTTCTTTCAAGTACCAGCAGCCTGACGGAGCAGTGCTTGACCTTGACCTTTTAACCTGGACGGTACACACAAAAAACATGGCAGAACACCTGCGGGTCGGCATGCTGCGGAATGTTACCCATGAGACCCAACTGGAGACGCAGCTGCGGCGTGCCCAGCGAATGGAGGCGATCGGCATACTTGCCGGCGGCATAGCCCATGATTTCAATAACGCGCTGGCATCAATCATTACCTGTACAGAAATGGCTCTGGACGTGGTTGAGGATAACAGCAGCCAGAAAGAACTGCTGGACATTGTCCTCCGGTCAGGACAGCGGGGCAAGGATCTTGTCCGGCAGATTTTGACATTCAGCCGCCAGGCTGAGCAGGAACGTCAGGAGGTGCAGCTGGACATGATTGCCAAGGAGTGCCTCAAGCTGCTCCGCTCAACGCTGACCCCTTCAATCGAAATCCGATTGAATATCGGAAAAGAACTGGAAGCTGTTTTTGCCGATCCTACCCAGATGCATCAGATAGTCATGAATCTGTGCACCAATGCGGTCCATGCCATGCGCGGATGTCCACAGGGAGTGCTTGAATTATCTCTCGAGAACATTGTACCTGATGAAGATATGGCGGCTAGTCATGTCAACCTGACTTCCGGGTGCAAGTATCTCCGCATGACGGTACGGGATAATGGTCACGGCATGGACGAGGAGACCATTGAACGCATCTTTGATCCTTTTTTTTCAACCAAAGGGAGGGATGGAACCGGTTTGGGACTTTCGGTTATTCACGGGATCATCAGCAAGCTTGACGGGGGCATTACGGTGAAGAGCGTTGTTGGACAAGGGTCGGAATTCGATGTGTACCTGCCGGCCATTGAGGGCGGACAGAACCTGAAAAAAGATGATCAGAACGTCGAGAAACCTGCCACAGGAGCTGAGAGAATTCTGCTGGTCGATGATGACGAGGATCTGTTGTACAGCGTCACGCTGATGCTGCAGAAACTGGGGTACAATGTGACTTCCAAAACCGATCCGATCGATGCCCTTGAACTCTTTCGGCTGGCGCCGCACTCCTTTGATCTTGTTATCACCGATCAGGCCATGCCTAATCTGAACGGCATTCAGCTGGCGGAAAATATTGCGGCTTTGCAGCCAGGGATGCCGATTATCCTCTGTACCGGTTTCGATCCTACCTCCAGTTATGGCACCGATAGCAATGGACAGATTGCAGGATCAATCACTGAAGTGGCCATCAAGCCGCTTGAACGGCATGAATTGACGCAGACAGTCCGGCGGGTCCTTGATGCAGCGCATTATCAGGCTTTGCCTAAATGCCAAAATACTAAATTTAGCCCCCCGGTCGATTCAATGCGGCTCCCACTGCCTGACCGCCTCCATAAACACCTCTGCTCCCGGCGAGAGACTCCTCCCCAGTCGCCAGGCGAGATAAAAGCTGCGGGTAATTTCAATTCCGGCAATATCCACGCTCTTAAACGTACCATCGGCCAATTCTCTTCCGACCGCCATGGACGACAAAAAGGCACAGCCGGCCCCATTCAGCACGGCGCGCCGGAGCGCCTCACTGCTGCCAAGCTGGGCAACCACCCGCATGTTGTGCAGGTCGAGGCCACCCTTTTGTAATGCGTCATCCACCGCAAGCCTGGTACCAGATCCCGGTTCTCTCAACAACAACGGCATTTCCTGCAATTGCTGAATGGCCACCACCGCTTCAGGGAGCACTCCAGGGAGTCCAACCAGCACGATCCGCTCGGTACCCACCTCTTCGTAGCAGATCTTGTCTGCATCAAACCGCCCCCCCACCACGGCAAGTTCAACGGTTTCACCCTGCAGCAGACGAATCACCTCACGCGTATCCCTCTGCACCACCTCCAGCCGGACCCCTGGACGGGCAGCGCTGAAACTGCCGAGCAGATCCGGGATCAGGCAGGCGGCCGGAATGGTGCTTGCCCCAACCCGCAGAGTCGCCTGTTCAAGCCCCTGAAAGCGCCTGACCGCAACTATCGCTTCTCCACACTGACCGCAGATTCGGGCAGCATGTTCATAAAACAGCCGGCCAGCTTCAGTCAGGGTGACGCGACTGACAGAACGGTCAAACAGCCGCGCCCCAAGCTCGTCTTCAAGCGCCCGGATATGCTGACTTGCCGTGGACTGGGCCAGGCTGACAACCTCACCACCTCTTGAGAAACTGCCTGTGTCGGCAATCGCCATAAAAACCTGCAGCTGTTTCAACGTCATGGGGCCTCCATCGTATTTTCCAATAGCATGCAACGTATTTCTACCAGATTATCTATTTGCCAGACAAGCATTCAATTGCTATAAAATATATTCAATTTTTTGCATATAAAAGGAGAAGACACATGTTTAAAAGAATCGTCCTGACCCTGGCCCTGACCCTGCTGTCCGCAACCGCTGCACTGGCTGCAAACTACATCGAACCGCAGGAACTGAAGGAACTGCTGGACAAAAAGAGCGAAGTAATCCTGGTGGATATCCAGCCTGCTGCCGATTTTGAAAAGCAGCACCTGCCCGGTTCTATCGAAACGAACGCCTTCCCGGCCGCAAAGGATGAAGAAAAGGCACGCCTTGACAAGGCGCTGACCGTCATCAAGGCTTCCAAGGCCCCGGTGGTCGTAGTCTGCCCACGCGGTAAAACCGGCGCTAAAAACAGCTATAATTACCTGGAATCAAAAGGTGTGCCTGAAGAGCGGATGCAGATCCTGGAAGATGGGATTGCCGGGTGGCCATACAAGGAAATGTTCGTAAAAGGACGGTAAGCTGCTCCATGCATAAAAACAACAACATCGTGGCGGTCATGTCAAACATGGCCGCCCGGTGTACATCGTGCGGTGAATGCGTCCGCCCCTGCGCTTTTCTGCAGGCAGAAGGAACGCCGGCAGCGGTTGCAAGAAAGGGTGACAGTGATAACAATCTGCTTGTCGCTTATCGCTGTTCCCTGTGTGGTCTCTGTGATGCGGTCTGCCCGGAACTTCTGTCACCATCGAACATGTTCCGCGCCATGCGGCAGGAAGCGGTCAAGCGCCGTACGATTGATCTGAAGCCATACTCCCCCTGGCTCACCTACGAAAAACTTGGCGGTTCGCTCCTGTTCCGTCGTGACATTATCCCCGAGGGCTGCACAACTGTTTTCTTCCCCGGCTGTTCCTTTCCCGGCACACGACCCGACGACGTGGTCAAGCTGCTGCAGAAACTGCGCACAATCGACCCCACCATCGGGCTGGTGTTGGACTGCTGCGGCAAGATATCCCTCGACCTTGGCCTGACAGAGCGGTTTGAGACTATCTTCCATAAACTCACTGACCGGTTGAAAGCAAAAGGGATCACCCGCATTCTCACCTCCTGCCCCGGTTGCAGCAAGACCCTGCGGGAATACGGCGAGGAGCTTGAGACAACCAGCATCTATGAAATATTGGCCAAAACCGAAACGGGTACTGTCCTCCCGCATGATGCGCCGGTTGTCACTGTGCATGACCCCTGCCCGGCGCGCTTTGATGACGCCCAGCAGCAGGCCGTCCGGCAGATGGCGCATTCATGCGGTTACCGGGTTGAGGAGATGCCCGGGCATGGACGCACTACCCGCTGCTGTGGCCAAGGGGGCATGGTCGAGGGATGCGTGCCGGGCACTATAACGCGTGAGGCGGGGCAGAGTGCAGCCGCAGCAGACGGCCGCACGGTGATCAGTTCCTGTGCCGCCTGTATTGATACTTTGGGTCCCCGGACAGCCGCATTACACCTTGTCGATCTGATAGACAGCCGGGGAAACATACCGGTCCCAACCCCGCCCCTCTCATCGGCACAACGCTGGATGAACCGTCTTTTCCTGAGGGTTCGGCCACTGATGATGGCCCTGTTCCTGCTGGCAGGAGCGGTTCGGGGCGCAGCTGCGCAGGAACTGCCGGTAAGCAATTTTGCGGCAGATGGATTGAAGGGGTGGGAAAGCAAAAGTTTTAAAGGGACCACCGACTACCGGATTGTGCAGGAAGGTGGGCACACAGTGCTGAAAGCCCACGCTAAAGCGGCGGCATCCGGCTTGACAAAGAAGATTAATTTCAATCCGGCTGCATACCGCTATCTGAAGTGGAGATGGAAGGTGGCAGGCACCGTGGCAGGCGGCAATGAAAGTACGAAGGGGGGGGATGACTATGCGGCGCGTGCCTACGTGATCTTCCCCGGTCGCTTCTTCTGGCAGATGCGCGCCCTGAACTACATCTGGGCCAACAGGTTGCCCAAAGGCGAATTCATCCCAAACGCCTACACCGGTAACGCCATGATGATTGCGGTTGAATCTGGTCCGTCGAAGGCCGGTCAGTGGGTGTACGAAGAACGGGATATCCTGGCCGACTACCGCCGCGTCTTTGGAGAAGATCCGCCAATGGCGAGTGGTATAGCGATCATGACCGATACCGACAACACCGGGGATGAGGCGACCGCCTGGTACGGCGACATCACCCTCTCGACGGTTCGCTGAATCCCAGGGCCATGGGGCGTTTATATTCGCCATCAGCCAAATTACTCCAACCAAAAATCCGCAGCCGGAACCGGTTACAGACCTCCCCTCCAGCGGAACCGGGGCCGGGCGGCACACGCGCCTGTCAGACCAGTAGTCAGGCACGCGTGCGTTGGAATTCTGCTGCCCCCCCATCCTCATTTATGCTATAATTTTGTTTCTGCCGCCTTGAGCGTCCGATCGTGAGATTCGGCAAAACTGGACCGCCATGGAGGATTGCCATGAAGATCAATCGACTTCATCTGGGTGCAATACTTTGGTTTTTTGTCATAATCTGCATTCTGCCGACTGCCTCGTCCGGCGTAGAAACCCGCGAGAAAGCAACTTTTGCCGGCGGCTGTTTCTGGTGCATGGAGCAGCCATTTGACTCGCTGCCCGGTGTCCTGTCGGTCATGCCAGGCTACAGCGGGGGAACAAAAAAAAAACCCACCTATCAGGAGGTATCTGCAGGGGGCACGGGGCATACCGAAGCGGTGGAAATCATCTATGACCCATCAAAGATCAGCTACGAAAAACTGCTGTTGGTCTTCTGGCACAACATTGATCCCACCGTAAAGGACCGTCAGTTTTGCGATGTGGGGAACCAGTACCGGGCAGCCATTTTCTTTCACAATGAAAACCAGCGCCAGCTTGCACTCCGGTCAAAAGAGCTTATCGAGAGGGATAGACCGTTCAAGGGACCGATAGTCACCGAGATTTCTCCGGCAAGCACGTTCTATCCTGCCGAAGAGTACCACCAGCATTACTACAAGAAAAATCCGTTACGTTACCGCTACTACCGCTACAGCTGCGGACGGGACAATCGTCTCAAGGAATTGTGGGGCAGCGCTGCCGGACATTAGAAATCAGCGTAACGGGGGAGGGTACCAATGAAACGCTACACTCTGTTGGCCAGTATGTTATTCATCGCATTGCTCTTTGCCTGCAACGGCAGTTCTAACACAACCGCCGCCGTTTCAAAAAATCAGGAGTCCTCTGCCGCGACTCCCACGTCGGTCAAACTCTATTCTGTGACCAGGAAGGGGTACCTTATGAGTGCAAAGGTTATCAAGACGAATGATGAGTGGCGTAAACTGCTCTCTCCCGAGCAGTACCATGTCACCCGCGAAAAAGGAACCGAGCCGGCCTTTAGCGGTGCAAACGTGAACAACCATGAAACCGGAACCTATCAGTGTATCTGTTGCGGTAATGACCTGTTCAGCTCAGAGCATAAGTTTGAGTCAGGGACCGGTTGGCCCAGCTTCTGGCAACCTGTTGCTCCGGAAAACGTCTCTGAAAGAGCTGACAACAGCCTGTTCACGAGGCGGACCGAGGTGGTCTGCGCTCGCTGTGATGCCCATCTGGGGCATGTCTTCAATGACGGCCCCAAACCAACCGGCCTGCGCTACTGCATGAACTCGGCCGCCATGAAGTTTGTCAAGGCCCCTTGATGGCAGCGGTTTCGGTCCTGCCGGATACTCCGGAAAACCGGCTGCTGACCGACAATGTCCACCCGGCCGACTGGACTAATCCTGAACCATCCGGGCGTTACAACCTGGTGGTAATCGGCGCCGGCGCCGCCGGGCTGATCTGTGCCACCGGCGCCGCTTCCCTGGGCGGCAAGGTGGCCCTGATCGAGCGGCACCTGATGGGGGGCGACTGCCTCAACGTTGGCTGCGTGCCTTCCAAGGGGCTCTTACGCGCAGCCAAAGCGGTTTATGACGCTCGCTCTGCAGCTGAATTCGGCGTCCGTGGCGGAGAGTCCATCAGCTTTGATTTTTCGGCCGCCATGGAACGTATGCGCCGACTGCGGACCGAAATCAGCAACCACGATTCAGCCAAACGGTTTCGTGATGAACTGGGGGTGGATGTCTTCATCGGCGAAGGGAGATTCACCGGGCCAAACATTGTTGAAGTCGCCGGCAAACAGCTTCTCTTCAAAAAAGCTGCCATCTGCTCCGGTGCAAGGGCGGTAGCGCCGCCGATCCCGGGGCTGGCAGAGGCCGGTTACCTGACCAATGAAACCGTCTTTTCTCTGACTGAGCTGCCACCTCGCCTTGCTGTCATCGGCGCGGGGCCGATCGGCTGCGAACTGGCCCAGGCTTTTACCCGCTTTGGCAGCAAGATAACCCTGATTGAACAGGGTTCCCATATCCTGGGGCGGGAAGACCGGGATGCCGCTGAGATTCTTCACCAGACGTTCATCCGGGAAGGGATTGATCTGCAGCTGGATGCAAGAATCCTCGGTGTTGAGCAGCATGGCACGGAAAAGATAGTCCGGTTTGAACAGCATGGCTCCATCAGCGTGGTTACGGTTGACCAGATTCTGGTCGGTGCCGGGCGCGCTCCCAATATCAAGGGGTTGGGGTTGGAGAGTGCCGAGGTCAAATTCGACAACAGCGGTGTCACGGTCAACGACCGGCTGCAGACCTCAAATCGTGACATTTATGCGGCCGGAGATATCTGTTCACCGTTCAAGTTTACCCATACCGCCGACGCCATGGCGCGCATCCTGCTGGCCAATGCCCTCTTCAAGGGACGCCAAAAGGTATCGGAGCTGACCATCCCCTGGTGCACCTACACCGACCCCGAAATCGCCCATGTAGGCCTCTACGAACAGGATGCCGAGGCCAAAGGGGTAAAGGTAACAACGCTGACGGTGCCGCTTGCCGAGGTTGATCGGGCACTATTGGATGGCGAGACCTCCGGGTTTGCACGGGTGCACCTGAAAACCGGAACTGATCGTATTCTCGGCGCTACCATCGTGGCCCGTCATGCCGGTGAGATACTGAACGAGTTCAGCCTGGCCGTCACCAGCGGTCTGGGGCTGGGCGCCATTGCCAGGACCATCCACCCCTACCCCACACAGGCAGAGGTGATCAAAAAACTGGCCGATCTTTATAACCGTACCCGCCTCACCCCGCTGGTGAAAAGGGCGCTGGCCGGCTGGCTGAAATGGCAGAGAGGATGATGCAGCTGCTCAATACAACTCCCGAAACGCTTCGACTTACGGCCTTTCTCTCCCTGTTCGCCCTGCTTGCAGTGTGCGAGGCGCTCTGGCCGCGACGTCCGCTTACGGTATCAAAGTCACGCCGCTGGCTTGGCAACCTGGTCATTGTGACGCTGGACGCCCTGCTGTTGCGGCTGCTCCTCCCCCTGGCGCCTTTTGGCCTGGCGGCCATGGCTCAGACCAACGGGTGGGGGCTGTTCAACCGGTTCGGGGTGCACGGCTGGCCGGAACTGTTGGCAAGCCTTCTGCTGCTGGATCTGATTATCTACTTTCAGCATCGACTCTTCCACCGTACGCCGCTATTCTGGCGATTTCACCGGATGCACCACACCGATCTCGATCTGGATGTCTCCAGCGGCATCCGTTTCCACCCGGTTGAAATTGCGCTGTCGCTGCTCATCAAGATGGCTGCGGTGCTGCTACTCGGCGTGGCGCCACTTTCGGTACTGCTGTTTGAAATACTGCTCAATGCGACCTCCATGTTCAGCCACACCAACATGCGCCTCCCGTTGGGAATTGACCGCTGGCTGCGTCTGTTCGTGGTAACACCGGACATGCACCGGGTCCATCATTCAGTGATCCCTCGTGAAACCGACAGCAACTTCGGGTTCAACCTCCCCTGGTGGGACCGTCTGTTCAACACCTACCGGGCGCAGCCCCGTGAAGGGCATGACCTGATGGCCATTGGACTCCGGGAGTTCAGAGAACTTGACAAACTCGGGTTGCGGCATCTTCTGCTCCTGCCGTTTATTTCCACTCCTGCCCGGAAACCGCTGTGAATGTTAAAAAACTGCTTTATGCAAAGTCCACCAAAAGAGAGACCGTTACCCCATGACCTTTGATCCAACCCGCTGGACCCGCCTGCCCGTTGGCGCTACTGCCATCTGGCTCTGCCCTGACCGTCCAGCCTGGTTTGTCCCGACCGCCGCAGGAGACCGCCTGTTGCAGAAACTGGCAGCAGGTGGAGCTGACAACACCCTTGAAACCGCCGCTTTCCTGCAACGTCTCCCCGACCCGCCGGCAGACCGCTACCCGGGACGAGCTTTCCTGCTGCCCGGAACGCCACCCCTGCGTGAGCTCTGGCTGCATATCACCGACCGCTGTAACCTGGCCTGCTCCCACTGCCTGTTCAGCTCCGGTCCTGATGCCGCCCGTGAGCTGTCTACTGCACAACTGACGCAACATCTCGATGACGCCGCTTCCCAGGGATGCCGCACCTTTGCCCTGACCGGTGGCGAGCCGCTGGTGCATCACGGCTTCATCCCGCTGATCGACCATATCCTGAACATCGCGGAGTCCCGGATCGCCATCCTGACGAACGGCCTGTTGCTCGAAAAACGCCTGCAGCCACACTGGCCTCGGGAACGGCTTCATCTGCAGATCAGCCTGGATGGCAGGCCGGACCATCACGACAGCCTCCGTGGCGTAGGCAGTTTTGTTCAGCTTGAGCAGCAGCTGGTCTGGCTGAGAAACAACAACTGGCGGTTCACGTTAAGTTGCTGTGTGACGCGTGATAACGCTGACGATCTGCCGTGGCTGGTTGATTACGCCGCTGACCATGGAGCTGCCGCACTCCACCTGATGTGGCATTTCATCCGTGGCCGGGGAAGTGCGGATCAGCACTTGGCGCCACCGGAGCTGCTTAACCCGGTGCTCGACGCCATGCGGCAGGCGGAAGTTCGGGGAATCACGATTGACAACATTGAAAGTCTCAAAGGGCAGATTTTCTCCCCGCCCGGCACGATCCATGACGGCTCCAGCGCGGGATGGGAGGCAGCCGCCATCGGCCCGGACAACCGGCTCTATCCCTCTGCTGCAACGGTCGGGATTGCTGAGCTGGGCACAACGCTGGAATCTGGTCTTCCGGCCGCCTGGCAGGGGAGCCCGGTATTATCTCGCATCCGCCAGAGCAGCGTAACAAACCTTGCCGATCCCTGGCGCTATCTGCTGGGTGGAGGCGACCTTGACCACAGCTACCACCACTGCGCGACCTATATCGGTAACGATCCATACCAACCGTTGCTGGAACAGCTGGCGCTGCAGCTGATTGCACAGGCGGCGGCCCGTCTCCCTGAACCGTCCGGGCCTGCCGTAAGATTAAAAATGGGCGAACTGCTGGTCAGTTGCGGCAGCCACGGGCCGGTTGCCGTCTGTCACACCAACTGCCTGCTGTCACTGGACGAACCAACTGACAGCCGCGGCGAGGTAGGGGCCTATTATGCCACTGCCGCCGGCGACAAGCGGAGCGAGATTCTGAACCCGGTTCATTATGATGTTGACCTGATCGAGCATATTCCGGCGGCGTACCGCTTTCGCGGTTATGGTTGCGGCAGCCCGGTAATGGATGCGGGTATAATGCCCGGTGAACGGGTAGTGGATCTGGGGTGCGGCGGCGGAGTGGAATGTTTTATCGCTGCCCGGCTTGTTGGATCTCATGGGAGCGTTACCGGTATTGACATGCTTGAGCCGATGCTGGAGCTGGCCCGCAAGGGAGCGCTCGAGGTCAGGCAGTCACTGGGGTACGACAACCTTAGTTTCCAAAAAGGTTACCTGGAAGAGCTGCCGCTGCCGGATAACGATGCCAACCTGGTAGTCTCCAACTGCGTGCTGAATCTGTCGAGCGACAAACGTTGCACCTTCGCCGAAATTTTGCGGGTATTGGCGCCCGGTGGTCGTCTTGTGGCGGCTGATGTGGTCTGCGAGACAGAGCCGGATGCGGAGATCCTGAATGACGAAACGCTTCGAGGTGAATGTATCAGCGGCGCCATGGTTCAGAAAGACCTGCTGGGGATACTGGAGGAAAGCGGATTTACCGGGTTCAGGGTAATTACACGGCTCCCTTATCGAATCGTGAACGGTCATCCCTTCTTCTCCCTGACCTTTACAGCTAACAAAGCGGCAATCCTCAAACCCGAAAGCGTCAGGGTATTCTATCCCGGTCCGGCCAAAGGCCTCTTCACCCCTGGTGGCCTGTGGCTCCGCCCCGGTCAGACCGGCATGATCAGTCAAAATGATGCCGACCTGTTAGGCGATCAGATCTGGCGCCTTGACGAACGTGGCTTCGTCACCAACGTGGCCATTGCTGCCGGCGCCAACTGTTCCATTCCCCCCGAAGCCAAAGCGGCGCCGCTCCAATCGCCGAAGACATCCCATGCTGACGGCTGTCTGGTCTGCGGCGCGCCGCTGGTCTACCACACAACCGAGGTAGAAACAGCCTGTCACTTCTGCGGCAAGGTGCTGCCGGCCAACGCCTGCTGCCTGCAGGGGCACTTTGTCTGTGACAGTTGCCACACCGGTGATGCCTTGGAGCTGATCGAACATCTCTGCGGGGCAACGCTTGAAACCGACCCGATATCCCTTTTTCAGGAAATCAGAAAACATCCTTCCATCCCGCTGCATGGGCCACAATACCATGCTCTGGTCCCCGGGGTGCTGCTGGCCTGCCTGCGCAACGCCGGGAAACCGGTTACCGGGGGGCAGCTGAGATCGGCCATCCAGCGCGGTGGCGAAATCAGCGGCGGCAGTTGCGGATTTTGGGGAGTATGCGGTGCAGCGACAGGAGCAGGCATCGCCTTCAGCGTACTGCTGGAAGCCACTCCACTCAAAGCGACTGCCCGCCAGACCGTACAGAATATCGTTCAACAGGTGCTGGCGGAGATTGCCGGACATGAGGCGGCCCGTTGCTGTCAGCGCGATTGCTGGATCGCCCTGCGGAGCGGGATGACGATTGCGTGCGAGCTATGGAGTCTTGATCTGCCGGCGGTTGAACCGTTCGCCTGCTCCCAGATGGCACGGAACAAGGAATGCCTTGGGGTGAGTTGTCCATTGTGGCCGTAGCGCTCTACGCGCCCCGACGAAACAAAATTTAAAATAACTATTCTGGAGGAATAATGGCAAAATATCTTATTATTGGCGGCGTCGCAGCCGGCATGTCTGCTGCTGCACGCCTGAGACGTCTTGACGAAACAACTGAAATTATCGTTCTTGAACGTGGCGGGTATGTTTCATATGCAAACTGCGGACTTCCCTACTACGTCGGAAACGAGATCAGCAAGCGGGACGATCTGCTTCTCCAGACGCCTCAATCGTTCAATCGTCGCTTCAAGACCGATGTAAGGATACATAACGAAGCGGTTGCCGTACATCCGGACAGGAAAACGGTGACGGTGAAAAATCTTGCCACAGGGGAGCAATACGAAGAAAGCTATGACTCTCTGCTGCTGACACCCGGCGGTTCACCGGTCAGACCTGCAATCCCCGGCTGTGAACATCCGGCTATCAAAACCCTTTGGACAATTCCTGATACGGACGAAATCAGGACAATGGTCGATAGCGGAAACGTCAGAAAAGCCCTGGTCGTAGGCGGCGGTTTTATCGGGCTGGAGATGGCGGAAAACATCCGCATACGCGGCATAGAGGTAGCGCTGGTTGAGATGGCGCCGCAGGTGATGAATGTCATCGACCCCGAGATGGCGGCCATTGTGCATACTGAACTGCGAAAAAACGGCATCGCACTACACCTGAACGAAACGGTGGCACGGTTTGAGCCGCTGCCCGGGGGGGGCGTTCTGGCACAACTCGGAAGCGGGACACATATCGAAGCGGACATGGTGCTGCTCTCCATCGGTGTCAAACCTAACACCGGTTTTCTGGCCGATTCCGGCATTGAGCTCGGCGCCAGAGGCCACATCGTCGTCGATCAGCATCTCCGGACAAACAAGCCGGACATCTATGCCGCCGGTGACGCAATTGAGGTGATAAACCCTTTTACCGGCAAAAAGAGCGCCGTACCGCTGGCGGGACCTGCCAACAAACAGGGCCGAATCGCCGCAGATACTATCCATGGCATAACGACGCGCATCTATAAAACCACCATGGGAACCGCCATTGCGAAAGTCTTTGAACTTGCTGTCGGCGTAACCGGTGCCACCGAAAAGTTCTGCCGGGATGAAAACATACCGTATCTGAGCGCCATAAACCATTCCAGCGATCATGCAGAGTACTATCCCGGCAGCACCCGGCTCTCGTTCAAGCTCATCTTTTCCCCCGGAACCAGGCGGGTGCTCGGCGCTCAGGTCGTCGGCTACGAAGGCGTAGACAAGCGGATCGATGTGATCGCTACCGCCATCAAAGGTGGTATGACGGTGGATGACCTGACTGAAATAGAGCACGCCTACGCCCCACCCTACTCATCCGCCAAGGACCCGGTCAATATGATCGGATTTATTGCGCAGAACATTCTTGATGGACTCGTCAGGAGCATAACGTTTGACTGCGTCAAACGTGCCGTCGATGAGGGAGCGTACCTCCTCGATGTGCGCTCGCTTGGCGAATTCCTGGCAGGCACAATCCCCGGGGCGGTCAACATCCCGGTTGACCTTGTGCGCCGCAAGCATTCAAAACTGCCAAAAGATGTACCTATCCTGATCTTCTGTCTTGTCGGAGTGCGCGGGTACATCGCCAGCCGCATTCTCACCGCGCACGGCTTCACCAACCACGTCAATCTCTCCGGAGGGATTGAAACATACAATGCTGCCAGCACTATGTGACATCTAAATTCCCCCCCTCACTCCCCCTTTATTCCAGGGGGGAGGCTTTAAAATATCCCCTTTGATTTTTTACTTGACTAAAACTGTGGTTAATTTATATTGTTAACCATAATTGTACGCAAATAAAATGTGCATAATAACGATAATACTAAACTACCTGCGAAGGTAGGACGGAAAGCCTACAGGGTCTCACAGAGACAGCCGGGTCGCCGAAATATCAAAATTGATATTGGGTGCCCGGCTGTTTTGCGTTTGCAGTACATACGACTATGAAAGGAGGGCGCCTGTGGCCTGACCAAGCAAATAAATTCTGTAGCATTGCCAGGTGTTGACGACGTACCTCCTTCTCTGTGTAGTCTAATGCCACCCAAAAAGCCGACCGGCTTTCGTTTACTACCGCGGTAGCCCCGCAAGGAGAAAATGATGACGAAACTGCCTGCACTGTTTTCGTTCCTATGTGTCTTCGCCACTACGGCGATCGCCTCTGCCGACACGCTGACCGTTAGCACCGACAAGAGCAGCTATACCCCGGGGCAAGTGATGAAGATCACTGCCCTGTACAAGGACAAGTACGGCAAAGCGATTACCTCGCCCAAGACCCGTGAAATTAGAATCAAAAACTCTTCCGGAAGTGAACTGGTAAAAACCAGCATGAAGAACGCCGGCAGCGGCGTTTACACCTACGCCTACACGCTACTCCGTTCCGCCAGAACGGGTAAGTATGAGGTCCGCGGCAGCTTCAAGTACAGGGACAATGAGACCAAAGCATACAGCTATCCGCAGGTTGCCACGACTACCACTGCAGACACCACTGCACCGGTAACGGCTGTTTCCCCTGCTGCCGGAACATATTCAATGCCGGTCAGCATCACTCTGGCCGCCAACGAAACTGCCACTATTTATTACACTCTCAACGGCACTACTCCGACAACCGCTTCAACCCGCTACAGCGCCCCGATCTCCCTGACCGCGACCACAACTTTGAAGTACTTTGCCCGCGACACCGCCGGCAACAGCGAAGCGGTCAAGACAGCTTCCTTCACCGCCGGCACAACTCCACCCCCTCCGCCACCACTACCGACAGGCAACCACGCCTCGCTTACCTATACCGGCGGCACAATGTGCCTCCCGTGCCATGCAACCCAAGCTGCTGGAATGGCGAGCAGCACGCACTACAGATGGGAAGGGCCAAACAGCCAGATCAGCAACAAGCCGGGCGTCACCGGCGGTAAACTGAACACCGCCATTAACGCCTATTGCATCAGCACCCTGGGTAACTGGAACGGCTGCGGTGGCTGTCATATTGGCGCCGGCGCCAAGCCGGGTACCGTTGCCGACGCCACCAGGAATATCGACTGCCTGGTCTGTCACCAGAAAGAGTACAAGAGAGCTCGTAACTCCACCACCGGTCTGTTCGAACCTGATATGACCAAGATGACCATCAGTATGGACGCCGCCGTACAGACCGTCCACAAACCGGTCAAATCCAGCTGCCTCCAGTGCCACGCCAAGGGTGGCGGCGGCGATGCGCTCAAACGCGGCGATCTGGCCCTGATCAACGGGACCACCAACGATCGCAACTATGACGTCCATATGGCCACGACCGGAGCAAACTTGTCCTGCCAGCAGTGCCACACCTTCACCAACCACCACGTGGCCGGCCGCGGTTCCGATCTGCGCCCCACCGATAGCACCGTTGGTGTCAGCTGCTCAACATCCGCCTGCCACAGCAGCAAGGCAGCACTTACATCGGGCCATGCAACAGCTGCTATTAACACGCACATGAAGCGTGTCGCCTGCCAGACCTGTCACATACCGACGTACGGCAAGAAGGCTGCCGATGCCGTGCTTGACACCGTCACCGGTTTTGGCAATCAGGCAACTGAAACTACACGAACATGGGCCACCCCCGAGTGGTCCGTTGCCAACAACCGCTGGGAACCTACCGTAGTTAAAGCAAATAATCTCAAGCCGCTCTACGCTTTCTTCGACGGCACCTCCTGGGTGTCCGACCTTAACGATGTAGCCGTCATTGACCCTGCAACAGGCGCCTACAAGATCAGCCGACCAAACGGCAGCATCAACGGCGCCAACAGCAAATTAACGCCGTTCAAGTACAAGACATCCCTGCAGCCGAGACACACAGCATCCGGCAAGCTTATTGCCCTGGATACCTCTTTGTACTTCAAAAATGGTGACCTCGTTGGAGCAGTACAGTCCGGCCTGACCAACATGGGGCTTAATGCAGGAGATGCGTACACCATGGTTAAAGCCGACGAGTACCAGATGCTGAACCATACCGTATCACCAAAAACAGCGGCGCTGCAGTGCGCTTCCTGCCACGGGACCACGAGTGCACCGGCACCCCAGATGAATCTGAAGGCCATGGGTTATGCCCTGAAGGCGGCGCAATCAACCGTATGCACCCAGTGTCACGGCAACGAGGACATGCCAAGTTTTACTTCGCTGCACAGCAAGCACGTGACCAGTGAGAAGATCGACTGCTCCATGTGCCACAGCTTCACCCGAGCTGCCGAGCGGGGTCTTACGGTGGGCATCAAAAAGTAATCGGCCTCTCCAATGACGCCATCAACCCCGCCGGGAAACCGGTGGGGTTTTTTAGTGGGATACAGGAAAAATTCCGGGGACATCCATGATAAGTTTTGCTATGCTTAAATATTAGAAAATGGAGAATCATATGAGTACAAAGGATGCGGCAAGAATTGTCGGCCCCGAAACAGTCAGGATGCTGGAGCTGGGACACCCCTGGGTTGTCGCTGATACATATACCCGAAAATGGCCGGCCGGCAGTCCCGGGCAGACAATTGAACTGTGCGACAGCCAGGGCCGTTTTCTGGCAACGGCCCTGCTTGATCCGGAGGAGAGGATCGTCGCACGGGTACTGGACCGGAAGCGGATGCAGCTTGATCGCCCCTGGCTGACGGAGCAGCTGCAGCGCGCCATTGACCTGCGGGACCACCATGCCGACCTGAACGATTCCAATGCCTACCGCCTGGTGAATGCCGAAGGGGATAGTCTGCCGGGACTGACGGTGGACCGCTATGCCGACTACCTGATGCTGCAGCTCTACAGCGCCGCTTGGCGGCCGCACCTGAAGCTGATTACCCAGATCCTGCAGGAGCTGTTATCTCCGCAGGGTATTTATGAGAAAAGCCGGCCGCAGAAGACCCGTGAACTGGAAGCGGTCAGTGACAGCAAAAATTACGGACGACTTCTGGCGGGAAAAGCAGCACCGCAGCGGCTGGAAGTCAAGGAAAACAACCTCACTTTTCTGGTGACTCTGGAGCAGGGGTTGAACACCGGACTGTTCCTCGACCAGCGCCGTAATCGCCATGACCTGATGGGGCGGGTGAAAGGGAAGATGCTGCTCAACCTCTTCTCCTACACCGGCGCATTTTCGGTGGCGGCAGCCGCTGCCGGCGCGGCAGCGGTAACGAGTGTGGACGCCTCGCCCGGCTACACGGAGTGGGCAAAGAACAACTTCAACGCCAACAACCTCAACCCCAGGCAGCATGAATTCATCGTCGGCGACTGCCTGACGGTGCTCGGCAGGTTGGCACAGAGCGGAAAAAACTTTGATGTGATTCTGATGGATCCCCCCTCTTTTTCCACTACGGCCAAGAGTCGCTTTACCACCCGCGGCGGCACCTCCGACCTGGTGGCGGCTGCTCTTCCTCTGTTGACCGACAACGGACTTTTGATCGCATCGTCCAATCACCAGAAGGTGGATACAGCCGAATACCTCAAGGAGTTGCGCCGGGGAGCGCTCCAGGCTGACTGTGATCTGCGGGTCATTTCCATACTGGGGCAGCCGGAGGATTTCCCCTATCCGGTAACCTTCCCGGAAGGGCGCTATCTCAAATATGCGATCTGCGTAAAGTCGGGAAGCACAACGGAAAGGCGCACACGATGAAAAAACTGCTCAGCTGGGGTGGGGTAGGCCTACTGACCACGGCTTTACTCGATCCGCTGCTCTACTCCATGTTAGAAAAGCCGGTACCGTGGGGGCGCGACCTGCTGATGGCGACTGCTGGAATCGGCTGTTTCTACCTGCTGGTAAAGTTTAGAGGCAGCTTTTAGATTCGAAAAAACATTTGAAACACGGAGAAACGGAGAACACGGAATAACATCTGAGAGTTATAGATAAAATAAGTTTATGGTTCACCAAAAAGGATATTTTGTTTTAAACCTTAAGCCTTTGATTTCTGCGTGTTCTCCGTGTCTCCGTGTTATTGAACTGCCGTTTACCAGATTTAAATAAGGTAAAAAAATGATTGAAATAAAGGATGCAGACATCAAGATCGAGTTTTACCGAGGCTCCGGACCTGGCGGGCAGCATCGCAATACGACCGATTCGGCCGTGCGCATCCGCCACCTCCCGACCGGGATCGTCGCCCAGGCCTCAGAAAACCGCAGTCAGTTTCAAAACCGCGAGGTTGCGATGGAGCGCCTCCGTGTCGCGCTGGAACGGCGCGAGCGTAAGGTCAAGAAGCGGATCTCCACCCGCGTGCCGAAGCGGACCAAAGAAAACCGCCTTGCCGGTAAAAAAATCACTTCTGAAAAAAAACGCCTGCGCACGACACTGGATTAGAACGTTAGCCTTTTTCCTGCCGCCACCATTCCAGAATTTGTTTGACTCACCTGTGATAACACTGTAATTTATATAAGTTTATATTTGGAGCTTGTGATGATTCGCGCGTACCTTTATCTGGCAGCGTTTATTCCGCTGACATTTCTTTTTTCAGTCAGCGCTATTATCGCGACGTTATTTGATTCAAGCGGCCGGGCCTACGCCTGGCATGCCCGACTCTGGGCACGACTGGGACTGAGGTTGAATGGTGTTACCCTGACACTTGCCGGAGCGGAGCACCTTCCTGCCGGGCCGGTTATTTTCATGAGTAATCACCAGAGTAATTTTGATATTCTGGCCCTGCTGGCCGCCATGCCGCGCCAGATCCATTGGATCGCCAAAAAAGAACTCTTTGAAATTCCGTTTTTTGGCCCCTCCATGCGGCGCGGCGGCTACATCCCGCTTGATCGCACTGATGGGCGCAAGGCGCTGCAGAGCATGGATGAGGCTGCCGCGACGATTCACCAGGGCAAGAGTGTCGTCCTGTTCCCCGAAGGAACCCGCACGACTGACGGCAACCTGCTCCCATTCAAGCGGGGCGGTTTCATTCTGGCCCGCAAGGCGGCTGTACCGGTGGTCCCGGTCACGATCAACGGCAGCGGCAGAATCAATCCGGCGGGGCAGATCAGGCTGTATAGCGGCAATATCCGCATTACCATGCATCCTCCACTTGCTGCCGGACCTGAACTCCGGCGGAGCGAGGCCGAAACCTGGATGATGGAGGCCGTGCAGGGGAGTATTGAATCCGGGCTGGAGCATTAGATGAAGATCGGTTATCAGTATATAGCGCTAATCAGCGCAGGTTTAGCGGGGATGGTCTGGGGATTGCCGGCTGCGCACCGCCTCAAATACCCTTTTGATATCGCTGCAGCGGCCTTGGTGCTGTGCGGAGTGATCGTTTTTGCACTGGGCATCCTCTTGACCTTTGTCCCCGGTTTTTTTAAATGAACGAACAGGCAAAAAGTGCCGTAGCCAACGGCATCGTCATCATCCTGATCAGCCTGCTGATGTTTTTTGCGAGCACCTGGTGGCGGATGAACAGTCAATTCGGCCAGGGTGAAGCGGCGCTCCGCAGGGGAGATTTCACTGGCGCTGTCGCCGGGTACGAATCGGCTCTGCATATGTATATCCCCTATCACCCGACAATCGAAAAAGCGGCCGAGAAGCTGTGGCAACTCGGCGAAAGTAATGAACGCCAGGGAGATGTCAATCGCGCCCTGATTGCGTATCGCTCCCTGCGCAGTTCGTTCTACGCCGATCACTGGCTGGTTACTCCCGGCAGGGCGTGGATCGAAAAATGTGACAAAAAGATAACTGCGCTTGTACCGCTGCAGAGAGAGAGATAGCTATGGAAATTTTAGAATCACATTCGGCATTGCAGATTGTCGCCCTCGGAGGATTGGGCGAAATAGGCATGAACATGACTGTTTACCAGCACGGCGATGACATCCTGATTGTCGATTGCGGCATTATGTTTCCTACCCCGGAAATGCTCGGCATCGATTATGTCATCCCCGACATCAGCTGGCTGCGTGAGCGGGCCGATCAGGTGCGCGGCATCTGCCTGACCCACGGCCATGAGGACCATATCGGCGCCCTCCCCTTCGTGCTGCAGGAGTTGAACGTGCCGATCTACGGTACCGCCCTGACGCTGGGGCTGTTAAACGCCAAGCTGGAAGAATACAAACTGGATGATGACGCCGTACTGGTGACGGTCAAACCGCGTGATACGGTCTCGGTCGGCTGTTTCTCTGTAGAATTCCTGCGGGTGGCACACTCGATTGTCGATGGCTGCGCCCTGGCCATCACGACGCCGGAAGGGGTCATTATCCATACCGGCGACTTCAAAATAGACCAGACCCCGGTTGACGGCCAACTGACCGACCTGGCCAGCCTGTCGCGCTACGGCGAAGCGGGTGTACTGGCGCTCCTTTCGGATTCGACCAACGTGGAACGTGAAGGGTACACACTCTCCGAAAAATACGTTGCCGGGGCACTGGGTGAAATTTTCCCGGCCTGTTCCGGACGAGTTATCGTGGCCACCTTTTCCAGCAGCATCCACCGGGTACAGCAGGTCGCCGATGCCGCTATCAGTTGCGGGCGCAAGATCCTGCTCAATGGTCGTTCAATGCTTAAAAATGTTCAGATCGCACGCGATCTTGGCTATCTGACAATTGCTGATGAATATTTGATTGATATCAGGGCGTTGCCGCACCTGCCGCCCGAGCAGGTCTGCATCATCTCCACCGGCAGCCAGGGAGAGCCGATGAGCGCCCTGACCCGCATCGCCATGGACGACCACAAACAGATCAAGCTGGAAAAGGGTGATACCGTCATCCTCTCCTCGCGCGTCATTCCCGGCAACGAGCGCACCATTTCGGAACTGATCAACCATCTTTACCGGCGCGGCGCGGAGGTCTTCCACGAAAAGGTCTCCGAAGTGCATGTTTCCGGCCACGCCAGCCAGGAAGAACTGAAGCTGATGATCAACACCGTGCAGCCGCGCTTCTTCATCCCGATCCACGGTGAATATCGCCACCTGGTCAATCACATCAAGCTGGCCCGCAAGGTAGGTATCCCCGAAGAGCGCTGCATCCTGGCGGTCAACGGCGAGGTCGTTTCCTTTTATTCCGATACGGCTGCAATCGTTGAACGGATTGAATCAGGCAGGGTCTTCGTAGATGGCAAAGGGGTGGGAGACGTCGGCAGGATCGTTCTGCGGGACCGTAAACACCTCTCCGAGGACGGCATGATCGTCGTGATCATCGGCATCAACAAGTCCAGCGGCGAGGTTATCTATGGGCCGGACATCGTGTCGCGCGGTTTCGTTTTTGAAGATGACAACCAGGAATATCTGACCGAAGCAAGGGGTGTGGTGATTGCTGCGCTGGATGAATTGAATACGGAATCGCGCTGCGAAAATGAAGAGGTCGAAACCGCAGTTCGCCAGGCCCTGCGCCGTTTCTGCAAAAAGACCATTGAGCGAAGACCGGTCATTTTACCGGTGATCATGGAGATGTAGAACGCGGGGGCTTCAGCATATTAAATGTTAGCTCTTGAAATTCAAGCTGCTTTTTTGAGTATCTTATGGCAATAGCTATTCAGGCTTTCACCTTGCTGAAGTGCTCTTATGGCAAGCGTCTGATGCAGCTCCTTTTCGACCCTCAGTACAAACCTTCCGGAATATTTCCTTAAAGCGGTCGGCTTTGGAAGAGGCCTGGCATCGCTTTCGTACAATGCAATAGTTTCTGCAACAACTTCGCACAACTCTTTGTAAACGGCTGATTCATCATCACCATGAACCCCGCCCCGTAAGACACCGGGACAAGTACCGACATAACAGCCGTCCTCCTCTGACCATTGGACGACCTTTAAATATTCATCACCAGGTTTCATTTCTTTGTCTCCTCTATTGATTCACTTACAGCCCGCTCTTGATAGCGCTTTGCATCATCACCAGGTCTGCCGGAAATTGTAATCGGCAGGGAACAATGCGGATGAGAAAAGTTCCTGTGACTTCCCTTCCAACCTCTGTCGATAAAACCGGCTTTTTCGAGGTCGGCTATTAGTTCCCTGATTTTTCTCGGCATGTGTGATGATACTACTGTGATACTATGCTGTCAACGGTGGAAAACGCCAATAAACAAAGGCGGGACCAGCAATCTGCAGGCCCCGCCTTTGTTTCAACTTTTATAAGCACCTCTTTGCAACTAAGAGCCTATCAGTGCCGCGATATCTCTTCCAGATTGCTGGCAATTACTGTCGCCGTCGCCGCCTGTTCCTCCGAGGCGGTGGCAATCTGGGCGATCATGTTCTTGATCTCTTCGACGGACTGGACGATGGAGTTCAGCGACTCTTCAGCCTTGTGCGACAGAGCCTCCCCCTTTTCAGCCTCGGTCTTGCCACGCTCAATCGACTCAACCGCCAGTTTGGTACCGTTCTGGATCTCGGCTACCATAGAGCTGATCTGCTTGGTCGAGGTCATGGTCCGCTCCGCCAGGCGACGCACCTCATCGGCTACCACCGCAAATCCGCGCCCCATTTCACCGGCTCTGGCCGCTTCGATGGCCGCATTCAAGGCCAATAGGTTAGTCTGATCGGCAATTTCATTGATGACGTTGACGAACTCACCGATCTTTTCCGAAGTTGCCCCCAGATTACCGACGATAACCGCCGATGACCTGACAACCTCGGCGACCTTCTGCATCTCTTTAACCGCCTGATTGACTACTTTTTGCCCTTCACGGGCATTGTCCGACACCTGGGAAGCCGAATCAGAGGCGTTATTGGTGTTGCCGGCTACCTCGTTGACGGTCATACTCATCTCTTCCATCGCGGTGGCGATCTGATGGATCCGCTCTTCAAGATAGTTTTTCCGCTCTATCTGCTGGTACTGCTGTTCCTTCACGAGCTTTTCAGATGTGATATCGCTCCAGCAGGCCATAAAACAGAGCACCTTGCTGCCGTCGCTGCTGTCCCAGATCGGATAGGCGGTCGTCTTGAGGGTTATGTTGCCGATCGGAATTTCGGCCGTGTGCGGTAGATCGGTGCGCGGATTTGAAAAAAGCCGTTTCACGCGACCCGGATCTTTATGGTATTGATGAATGGAATTGTTGAAGACGTTGCCGACATCGGCTCCCCTCAAGCCGGCGTTCAACTCGGAGCGATGCTGCTGCATCAGCGCTTTTGCCCGGGTGTTCATGTAAAATACCTTGTTATCAGAGGTAGCATCGCAGAGCATGACAATATTATCCACATTATCAACCATTTGCATCAGTTTTTTAATCTCGGCGTCCTTCTCGATCAGTTCCCCTTTATTGCTGTTGCCAAAAAAACCCATGGTATTCTCCCCCCCTGATAGATTATTGAGTATAGTAAGTATCACAACTGCATATTATTGCAATTCTAACTTACGCAACCATAATCCTCGCAAAGCGGCGCTTGCCGATCTGGACGATATGTTCACCGACTGAGGTCAGCTCCAGATTCGTGTCGCTGACCTTCTCGCCATTCAGCTTCACCCCTCCCTGATCGATCGCCCGCCGCCCTTCGCCGTTGGACTTGGTCAGGCCGGCTTCTGTCATGGCTTTGGCCAGCAACACCACACCGTCGATCAGTGAGTAACTCACCTGCGGCATATCCTCCGGGATCTCGTTATCCTTGAAGCGTTTGACGAAGTTTTCTTCTGCAATTTCTCCGGCACCGGCACCGTGAAAACGGGAGACTATTTCGCGCCCCAGACGTTTTTTGGCAGCCATCGGATGCAGAGTATGGTCTTTAAGTTCACCCTTCATCACCTCAATCTCAGACAGAGTCAGGTCGGAGAGGAGTTCGTAGTAGCGGAGCATCAGGTCATCGGAGATCGACATGATCTTGCCGAAGATCTCGTCGGGCAGCTCGCTGATGCCGATATAATTGCCGAGCGACTTGGACATCTTGTTGACACCGTCAAGTCCCTCCAGAAGCGGCATTGTCAGAACGCACTGCGGTGTCTGGCCCCATTCACGTTGCAGTTCGCGCCCCATCAGCAGGTTGAATTTCTGGTCGGTCCCGCCCAGTTCAACGTCGGCCTTCATTGCGACAGAGTCGTAGCCCTGAATCAGCGGGTAGAGGAATTCGTGGATCGCAATCGGTTGCTGACTGGTAAAGCGTTTGTTAAAGTCATCCCGTTCCAGCATACGGGCCATGGTGCACTTGGAGGCAAGGGCAATCATGCCGCTTGACCCGAGTTCGTTCAACCAGGTAGAGTTGAAGACAACCTTCGTCTTGGCCGGATCAAGTATCTTGAAAACCTGCTCCTTGTATGTCTCCGCATTCCTGAGCACATCTTCGCGGGTCAGCACCTTGCGTGTCTCGGATTTACCGGTCGGGTCGCCGATCATGCCGGTAAAATCGCCGATCAGGAAATTGACCTCGTGACCCAGCTGCTGGAACTGGCGCAGCTTCTGGATCAGCACGGTGTGCCCCAGATGCAGATCGGGAGCGGTCGGGTCGAAGCCCGCCTTGATTACCAGCGGAACACCGGTGGAAATGGACTTTACGAGCTTTTCCTCAAGCTCCTTCTCAACCAGAATCTCAACGGTGCCACGCTTGATGACGGCCATCTGTTCGGCTACGGACATACAACAACTCCTTACAACCTTGAATAACACGGAGAAACGGAGAACACTGAGAGATCAAAGCAAAATAAAGTTAAAATAGCACAAGAGTTAAACTTGTTCGTTTTTTAACTAATATTTTTTCTCCGTGTTCTCCGTGTCTCCGTGTTTAAATGTTTTTCAAAGATTTAATCTCAGCAGGCCATGTTTATGCGTTCAATACTGACAGCCTTGCCGCTTGTCTCATCAACCCCGATCACGACCGCATTCAGGCGGATATCCTTCTTGGCCACTTCAAACTTGGCCGGTAGCTGGGTCAGAAAGCGGTAAATGGTTTCTTCCTTTCCCATGCCGATAACAGAGTCAAAGCTGCCGGTCATACCGGCATCAGTCAAAAAGGCTGTCCCCTGTGGAAGAATGCGCTCATCCGCGGTCTGGACGTGGGTATGAGTGCCGATCAGGGCACTGATCTGTCCGTCCAGATACCACCCCAACGCCGATTTTTCCGATGTCGCCTCGGCGTGAAAATCGACAAGGATAATCGGTGTCTCCTGCTTAAGGTGTTTGATCTCACGATCGGCAACCAGAAAAGGGCACTCCAGGCTTTTCATAAAAACACGGCCTTCCAGATTAAGAACCCCGACCTTGACCCCGCCAGGCGTAGTCAGTATAGCACTCCCGCCACCCGGCGCTCCGGCCGGATAGTTGGCGGGACGGATAATGCGCGGATCAGCCATGATCTGCTGAACCTGTTCTTTCTTGTCCCAGATGTGGTTGCCGCCGGTCAGCAGGTGAACCCCCTGGTTGAACAGCTCTTTGGCAACCTCAACCGTCAGTCCGAAACCTCCGGCAGAATTTTCACCATTGGCGATAACAATATCGATCGTGTGCCGGTCCACCAGGCGGTGCAGCTCGCGCGACAGCGCCTGGCGACCCGGTTTACCGATGATATCTCCCACAAATAATATTTTAACGGGCATATTCTATTGATCTTGTTTCGCGTATCACATTGACTTTGATCTGACCCGGATAGGTCATTTCAGCCTCAATTTTCTTGGCAATATCACGGGCCATGACAACCGATTGGTCATCGCTGACCTGCTCGCTGGAAACCATGACGCGGATCTCGCGGCCGGCCTGGATCGCAAATGATGACTGCACGCCGCTGAACGACGTTGCGATGCGCTCCAGATCGCCGAGACGCTTGACGTAGGTTTCCATCATCTCGCGACGTGCGCCGGGGCGTGCGCCGGAAAGTGCATCGGCAGCCTGAACCAGAATCGCCAGTACGGAATTCGGTTTCTCATCTTCGTGATGCGCCATGATGGCATGGACAATTTTCGGTGTTTCGCCGTATTTACGGGCCAGTTCAGCGCCGATGACCGCATGTGAACCTTCAACTTCGTGGTCAACCGCTTTGCCCAGGTCGTGCAGCAGTCCGGCACGTTTGGCCTGTTTGACGTTGATTCCCAGCTCGGCGGCCATGATGCCGCAGAGAAACGCGACTTCCAGTGAGTGAAGGTAGACGTTCTGGGTGTAGGAGGTGCGGTACTTGAGGCGCCCGATCAATTTAAGAAGTTCCGGGTGGATGCCGTGAACTCCCAGGTCAAAGGCTGCCTGTTCACCCGCTTCCTTGATTGAAAGTTCTACTTCCTCGGTGGACTTTGCCACGACCTCTTCGATGCGGCCGGGATGGATGCGCCCATCGGCCAGCAGCTTTTCAAGAGATAAACGCGCAATTTCACGGCGCACCGGGTTAAAACCGGACAGGATTACCGCTTCCGGCGTGTCGTCAATAATCAGGTCGATACCGGTGGCCGCTTCCAGCGCGCGGATGTTTCTCCCCTCGCGGCCGATAATACGCCCCTTCATCTCGTCAGAGGGGAGCGGCACAACAGAAACGGTACGCTCGGCGACGTATTCACCGGCATAGCGCTGAATGGCAAGCGCCATGATTTCCTTGGCTTTTTTGTCGCCATTTTCACGGGCTTCATCTTCAATAGCCCTGATTATCTTGGCGGCGTCATGCTTGGCTTCGGTTTCCATTGCATTCATCAGCTCTTTTTTGGCTTCCCCTGCCGACATGCCGGAAATCTGCTCAAGTCTCGCATTCTGAACATCGGATGCTTTTTTCAGCTCTTCATCACGCTGGAGAAGAACCTGCTCTTTTTGCGACACCGCCTGCTCTTTTTTGAGTATATCCATCTCTTTCTGGTCGATCAGGCCTGCTTTTTTATCGAGATTTTCTTCCTTCTGCACCAGTCTTTTTTCAAGGACCTGAAGATCCTTATTTTTTTCGGTTGTTTTACGTTCATGCTCTTCCTTGGCCTGGATTGCCAGATCCTTGGCTTTAAGTTCCGCCTCTTTCTTGATAGTATCCGATTCACGCCGGGCATCTTCGAGCACCTTGGCGGCAAGCTCTTCGGCCTGTTTCAGAATCGATCCGGTATCCTTCTTGTTGAGCTTGTTACCGGCATAATAAGCTCCGGCAGCAACAATCAGGGTTATAACTACGCTAATGATGACTTCCATACTATCAACCTCCTGTATATAAATCCGGGCCGCCTGGCGAACTCCGGTTACTTCTTTTCATCCCGATCATGGATGCGAATGATTCTTTTATCAGAAACGATAATTCCCATCGGAATATCGTGGATATCCGTTTGAATAGCGCTGTCAGTCACCTGAAAATCATGGCACAGTCCGATGAGATGAGCCCTGCGCCCTGGGTGCTGGAGAAAACGGTCATAGAATCCTTTGCCGTAGCCGATCCGGTGACCGGACAGGTCAAAAGCAACTCCCGGGACGACGATCAGATCGGCTTCATCAGCCTGATGATCAACACCGGTCGGACATGGCTCAAGGATACCGAACGTCCCTTCCCGTAATTCCTCAACCTGCTCGACACGCCGAAACACCATATGATGACCGCAGACCGCCGGATACAGTACCCGTTTTCCCGCCTTGAAGGCAGCGGTCAGAATCAGCCCTGTATCGGTTTCGTTATGGGCAGGGGCATACAGCGCCACACATTCAGCCTGGGCGTACTCATCCAGAGAGAGCAGATTGAGTTGTGCGGCAAGACTGGATGCCAGCCACAAATCATGGCTGAGCGCCCGGCGCTGGGCCAGCAACTGCGAACGGAGAGAACGCTTGGGCATACAAACTACTTTCGATACGCATGTGCGGAGTGGCCCCGAAGTGAACTCGGGATGGCAACCAGGGAGGCTGAAGTGAGAAAAAGTCTTGAGTGCGTTCAGGTAAAAAAGCTGATTACAATTTTGCTACTCAGAAGCGACTTTTTCCTTTCAGTGAGGATATATTCAACGGGCTTTACATTATTTCAATCAAACGTGCAGACCACAATGTTTGACGAACCCGATCGGCAGTACAATTATGCGAATATATGATCAAGTCTCCCTGAGAGACCATGTAAAATCAGGCTGTTTCCAGCACAGCGATGGCTGCGGCAATTCTGCCGTCGGCGGCAGCATCCTTTTCTCGCTGGGCACGAAGTTCAAGCAGTTCTTCCGAGGTATTCAGCAGAGCCAGCGTCAATACCAGCTGGGCATCACCACTTTTAAGAGCGGCGCCGATATCTTGAAGCTTTCCATTGACAAAGGCTTCGACCGCCTTTACCTTCGCTTCCGGTGCAGAGCTCCGGACTGAAAGTTCACGACCAAGGATTGTCACCGCATGGGTTGTTTTCATACAATGACCACGGTCACGACCTAAATCCCGTCCAGCCTGCCAAGTATAGCATCAACACGGGATTTGAACCCCTCCCGGTCGTTTGAGAGCCGCTCTATTTCTTCATGCAGACGCGCGTTTTCCTCTTTGAGGGCGCTATACTTTTCGACGACATCGCCGATTTTCTTTTCGAGTACTTCCAGTAGTTCCTGATTCATAAGTTCCGTTTCCTTTCGAAGTGGCACACTATACGAAGCAGCTTGTACAAAGTCAAGCCCTAATTGATTGATATCGCAGAGTTCCATGACAACCGTCCCCTTGCGGCGGCTTGTTTTTTCAGGCCTGGAAAAGGGCATCGGTAAACTCTTGCGGATCGAAGTCGCGCAGATCTTCAATTGATTCTCCGACACCGATATAGCGCACCGGCAGGGCAAATTCGTGACTGATCGCCACAAGAATCCCCCCCTTGGCGGTACCGTCCAGTTTGGTCAGAGCCAGCCCGGTGACGCCGGCGGCCTCCTTGAAGAGGCGGGCCTGGGAGGTCGCATTCTGGCCGGTTGCCGCATCCAGCACCAACAGCGTTTCGTGCGGAGCCCCGGGGATTTCCCGGTCGATAACGCGGCGGATCTTCTTCATCTCCTCCATCAGGTTAACCTTGGTATGCAGACGGCCGGCAGTATCAACGATCAGAACATCAACGCCGCGCGCGACTGCAGCTTTGCAGGCATCAAAGACGACCGCAGACGGATCGGCCCCCTCCTTGTGACGGATGACATCCACGCCGGAGCGATCCCCCCAGGCAACCAGCTGTTCGGCAGCGGCAGCCCGAAAGGTGTCGGCCGCCGCCAGCAGCACCTTGCTGCCGGAGGCGGAGAAGCGTGAGGCCAGCTTACCGACCGTCGTGGTCTTGCCGACGCCGTTGACGCCGATCACCAGCATTACAAATGGCTTACGGCTGCCGATATCAAGCGGACGGTGATGAGCGGTCAGGCGAGCCAGAATTTCCTCCTTCAATGCGCCCCTGAGCGCCTCGCCATCTTTGAGCTCGTTGCGCCCCAGACGCGCTTCCAGGGTCCGGATCAGTTCCACCGTGGTCTTGACACCGATATCAGAGGTGATCAGAATCTCTTCCAACTCCTCAAGCGTATCGGCATCGATCGTCTTTTTACCCAGCACCAGGGCATCGATGCGCCCCACAAGACCATCCTTGGTCTTCTTCAACCCTGACTTCAGCCGTTCGAAAAAACCCGGTTTTACCTGTGTATCAGCTGTGGCCGGCGCTTGAACCGGCATCAACTCCGGATCAGATGTTTCCGTCGATACAGGTGCCGTTTCTGTAGATTCCGCTCCGGAGATCTTGTCGATCAGACCCCTGAAAAAGCCTTTTTTCTCTTGAGGATTCATCAGACCTCCCTTTTCAGCTCGGTGACTGCAAAGCGGAAATGATACAGGGCCAGCGCCACCGGGCAGTTATGCTCAATGTTCATAACAAGCGAATAATACTGGTCAATGCTGCCGATGATCAGATGTCCCTTGCTGGAGGTGACAACAACATCCTCCACCTCGCCAACCTGTGCGGCACTCTGCATCTCCTTGAGGCGCGCCAGGATAATCCCTTTGTGGGCGGCAATGAAACGGATATCATATGGATCGCAGCTGCAATGCTCCATGACAGCTTCACCTTCCCAATCAACCAGAATGGCACCGACCGCCTCCGGCACCCGATTCACCAGATCCTTCAAAATCACTTCAAATGACATGACAATCCCCTGATCAGCAGTTTTCGGATGGTACATATATCACAGGTTGACTGCAAAATGTGAGCAGCAAAAGTGTACTTAAAGGTATGAAAGGTGACTTTTATCAGAGTAATATGTCGAATGGATAAAAAAACGGCGCCGGAGGATGCATGAAAACGGTTTACAGCTCTTCAACCATATCGATTGTGAGCATCTTCCAGAACATCCTGGAAGGACACGGGATCAGCTGCTGGATCAAAAATGAATTTATTTCTGCCGGAATTGGCCAACTCCCGCCTATTGAATGTTGGCCTCAACTATGTGTTGACGATGGTGATTTTTCTGAAGCGGAACGGATTGTCGCAGAGGCTCTTGCAGTAAAAGAGAGTGCCGCCTGGATTTGTGATTCATGCGGCGAGGAGATCGAGGGGCAATTCACAGAGTGCTGGAAATGCGGCAGCAGCCGCCCGCCTGTTGATTAATGCAGCCGCACCGAAACAACCCGCGATGCCCCCGGTTCTTCCATCGTGATGCCGTAAAGGGTGTCGGCCACCTGCATCGTGGCCTTGTTGTGAGTAATGATTATGAATTGCGAAATATCGCTCATCTCCCTGACCATTTCATTGAAGCGGCCGATATTGGCGTCATCCAGCGGCGCATCGACCTCATCAAGCAGGCAGAAGGGGGTCGGCTTGATCAGAAAAATCGAAAAGATCAGTGCCACGGCGGTCAGCGCCTTTTCCCCCCCAGAGAGGAGCGTCACATTCTGCAGCTTCTTGCCGGGGGGCTGCACGATGATGTCGATGCCGGTCTCCAGCAGGTCCTCTTCGTCGGTCAGACGCAACTCGGCCCGCCCGCCGCAGAACAGGCGCGGAAAGACCTCCTGGAATTTGGCGTTGATCAGGTTGTAGGTCTCCAGGAAACGCTGGCGGGTGGTGCGGTTGATCCGCTGGATAGCCTGCTGCAGACCGCGCAGCGACTCCTCCAGATCATCCTTCTGCCCTGTCAGGAACGTGAAGCGTTCCTCCATCCCGGCGCACTCCTCGATCGCCATCAGATTAACCTCCCCCATCTCGTCCAGAAGCCGCTGCAGTTCGACCTGCCGCAGCCGGCGGGACGCTTCGTCAAATTCGGTTGACTCCAGCTTTGCCACCGCTTCAGACATGGCGATGCGGCTCCGCTCCTGCAGAGCCTGTTCCAGGTGCTCGGCATGCATAGTCAGTGTTGAAAAACGGAGGTTAAGATCGGCCTGCGACTGCCGGACGGCATCCCCCTCTTCGCGGGCCTTCTTGAGCTGCAGCTCAAGCTGATTCAGGACAGCCCCGGCTTCCTCGAAACGGCCACGCAGCACGACCAACCGTCCTTCAGCATCCGCCTGCTCCCGGACGAGACCTTCCAGCCGCTCGGTCGCGGCAGATATCTCCCTCTGGAGCTGCACTCTGGCGGCATCGCCGGATTCAATTTCCTGTCGGTCGGCAGCCATGCGCCGCAGGATCTCCTCCGTACGCTGCTCCAGCTCGGAGAGTGCGCGCAGAGCGGCGTCATGCTGCTCCTTGACCGTAGCGTTCTGCACCCGGATCGCGGTCACCTTTTCGCGGACAACGGCCAGCTGCGCCCGGCGGGCATCAAGTTCCCCCTTCAAGCGGGACGTTTCCGCCTCCAGCCCCTTTGAGGCTGTGCCGGTCTGGGCCATCTGTTCCCCGGCAAACTTCAGCTCACCCTCCAGAGCGGCCTGCTCCTCATTGAGATTCTCAGACTCCAGGGCCTGAATCTCCAGCCGCTCCTCAATGCGGGCTCTCTCATCGTGTGCCTGCTGGTGATCCTTGAGCAGCCCGGTCAGTTTCAGCTCTGCCTGGTGCAATGCTGCTCCACTCCCCTTAAGCCCCTCCACTGCCTCCTGGCTGCGGCGCCGCAACTCATCGCGCCGGGTGCCAAGAAGCACCGTTTCCTCCTCCAGCCTGGCCACGGCCAGTTCCAGTTCCCTGATTTCACGCTTCTTGTGGATCAACCCCTTTTCCACCTGTTCACCGGAACCGCCACTGACGACCCCCCCCTGGGCAACCATGTCGCCGCTGCGGGTAACAAAGATCAGCCCGGGGTGCTGTCGGGCAAATTGGAGTGCAGTGCCAACATCATCAACCAGCATGACAGCCGCCAGCAGATTCAGGATCAGTCCGGCAAACGGGCCGGCCACCTGTACCTGTCCCGCCAGGGGCACGGCGCCCGTTACCGTGGGGGTGATTACCGTTTGGAGCGGCAGCGGCAGGGCAATTCCGGCCCTCCCGCCATTGTTTGCTTTCAGAAACTCCAGTGCAAGAATGGCGTCTTGATCATCAGAGCAGAGGATGCACTGCAGGCGCTCCGCCAGGGCCGATTCCAGCGCCGGTTCCAGTTCGGGTGGGGCTTGAATGGCATCAGCCAGGACACCGCTGAAACGGGAGCGGTGGGTAGCATCCTTCATCAGCGTGCGGGTTCCCTGGCCGAAACCGGCAAACTGGGCTTCCAGCTCTTTAAGCGAAAGGAGGCGCGAGGAGCTGCGATTCAAGCTGTCACGGCTGGAGTGCCACCCCTTCTCAACCTCGGGGAGCAGCCGTTTCAGCTCATCTTCCTGGGCGCGCAGCGAGGACAATTGAGTCTGCAGCGCTTCCTGCTCCAGCTGGCAGATGACTATTTCTTTCTCCAGTGCATCCGCCCGCTGGTGCAGCTGCAGACGTCGTTCACCCAACTGCATCGCCTCGCGGGCATGGCGGTCGAGCCGTTCGCGGAGTAAAGCCAGCCTTTTCTGGGCGTTCTCAAAGCGGCTCTTGAACTGGGCCGCCTCGGCCAGGGCGGTAAAGAGCTCCCGGCGGCGGTTCTCCAGATCCCGGTTCAATCCCTCTTCGGCCAGCTGGTGCGCGGCCAGCGCCCCTTCGGACTGTTCCATCTCGGCCTGCATTCCGGCGGCATCTACAACCCCGGTGTCACGGCGAAGTTCGAGCACTCCCCGTTGTTCTCCGCACTCCTTCAGCCGGTTATCAAGCTCAGCCGCCTCGGCCGCCAGTCGCGCCAACCGGCCATCAAGACCGGCCAACTCCTTGCGCTGGAACTCCAGCCCGTTACCGGTTGTGCTGAACTCGCTCCTGACGCGAAAAATTTCCTCCTGGGCGATCGTCAGCTGCTTTTCCGCCTCCAGCAGCGTCACGCGGGCCTCCTCGCCTTGCGCTTCACCGAGAGCGGAGGCGGCAAAAACCTCGCGGATCCGATGGTTGAGAGCCGCGAGCTCACGCTCGGCCTCACCCCGCCGGATCTGAGTTTCACAATACTCCCGCGCGGTAAAGAGCAGTTCGATTTCCCGCAGTTCGTCGCGAACTTCCCGGAACTTTTCGGCCTTTTTGGCCTGGCGCTGCAATGACGCCAGCTGCCGCCGAATCTCCCCCAGCACATCCGCCAGACGGGCCAGATTCTGCCGGGTCCCCTCAATTTTTTTGAGAGCCAGCTGCTTGCGCGACTTGAACTTGGTAACCCCGGCCGCCTCCTCGATCAGAAAGCGGCGCTCTTCCGGGCGCGAATGGAGGATCTGGCCGATCTTCCCCTGTTCGATGATCGAATAAGCACGGGTGCCGACGCCGGTATCCATAAAGAGTTCGGTTATATCCAGCAGACGGCAGGGGGTCTTGTTGATCAGATAATCACTGTCGCCGTCGCGGTACAAGCGGCGGGTGAGCTGAATCTCGGCATAATCGAGGTACTTGGCCGGCGCACGGCCATCCTCGGTGGAGAATATCAGCGACACCTCAGCAATCCCCAGCGGTTTGCGGGTCTCACTGCCGACAAAGATGACATCCTCCATCGCCTTGCCGCGCAGATTCTTGGCGGACTGTTCCCCCATGCACCAGCGGATCGCATCGACGATGTTCGACTTGCCGCAGCCGTTCGGGCCGACCACGCCGGTCACATTCTGCTGGAAGTCCAGCACAACCTTGTCGGCGAAGGATTTAAAACCACTTATTTCGAGTCGTTTGATTTTCACAGCATGCCTGTGTGTGCTAACATGTTGTATTCCTGTATTTATTGTTGACTCTCGTATACTGGTTTGTTACTGTTATTACAGTATCACTGCCACTACTGGGACACTACGTTTGCCACTACAGACACTACAGGGGCCACTATGCCAAGACTAAAAATCACCAAAGCGAACATGGCGGGAATCATCAAGCCGGTGTCAAAACAAGTGGATTATTATGATACTGAGTTGGCCGGATTCGGAGTTAGGGCAACCAAAGATGTCTTAACCTTCTTTGTACGCTCCACTCTTCGCGGCACTACTCAGAAACCTTTTATCCCTATCGGCACGTATGGCACCTTTACACCGGATCAAGCCCGTATCAAGGCAAAGGAATACTTGCGACGGCTGGACAACGGAGAGAACCCTCATCCAAAGGCGCAACCGAAACATGAAACAATAACCATTCAAGACCTGTATCGTCAATACATTTCAGGCAAAAAGACGCCACTAGGGGACAGCACTGTCTATGCCTACAACTCTTGGATGAATAACCATTTCTCTGATTGGCTGCAACTTCCGGCGAACTCAATCACCGGCAGTATGGTACTTGACCGGATGGCACTGATGGAGAAGAACAACGGCATGACTCAAGCGGCATGCTCTATCAAGCTGTTACGGGGTCTGTACCGCATTGGAATAGCTCTACATCCTGGGGTAATTACACACAATCCGGTTGAAGCTGTCAGAGAAGTACGCGGAAGGGAGTGGGCTCCACGCAAACGCCGGATGACATACATTGAACCTGCCGACCTTCCTGCATGGTTTAAGGCTGTCAATGACTATCACCTGCCCAAGGGCAAGGATTATCTGTTGCTGCTGCTCTACACCGGACTAAGAAAAATGGAGATGGCAACGTTGAAATGGTCAGATATTGATTTCAAGACAAAGGCTTTTACTTTCACTCCGGAAAAGAAACGGGGGGAGAAACCGGAAGATGACCGCGTTACCATGCCGCTGTCAGTACAGGCATATCGACTGCTGCTGCAACGGAAAGCGCAAGGATGGGAGAATGACTATGTGTTTCCCGGCAAGCACCCTTCTCCGCACTTGTCGAACGCCGATAACTACAAGCGTGACATCATCAAGACCAGTGGCGTTAAGTTCTGCCTCCACGATCTTAGACGCACATTTATCACCATTGCCGAATCACTGGACATCCCGCACTATGCCCTGAAAGCTCTACTCAATCACAGCATGGGAAATGACGTCACGGGAGGGTATATTATAATGAGTTCGGAGCGACTGAGGGAACCAATGCAGAGGATAGCTGACAAGATCATGGGACTTGCGACGGCAAAACCTCCTGTTGAAGATCAGGCGCAACGGGCGGCTTAACAGATGAACATTGCCCGACCAAGTTTTGTGTGGTAGCTTTAAGCAATTAAATATTTTCAGAGGTCATCATTGGCTATTTCATTCCACCCGGACCATGGTTCAATCTTAATGTGCGATTTTAACACTGGTTTCACCCCTCCAGAAGTTATTAAAAAAAGGCCCGTAGTTGTTATATCCCCACGCCGAAATAATTTTCAAGTATGCACGGTTATACCACTTAGCAGAACATCTCCAAATCCAATTGAGAAGCACCATCATCGCCTTGATCCCGCTTCCCTTCCAAAGTCACTAAGCGGGAGAGATTCTTGGGCAAAATGCGACATGATAATGACAGTATCACTTTCACGACTTGACCGGATACAAGATGGGAGAGGCCCCGGAGGAGTCCGCAAATACACCACCGGGAAGCTTACACCGGAAGATTTTAGAGCGGTCAGAATAGGAATATTGTATGCAATAGGATTAAATAGTTTGACAATTCATGTCCCATAATGGAAGATATAGTTGTTCCCGGCAACGGGCTTGTGAGACTACCCCATAGTGGGTAGCAGGTCTCAGGACAACGGCGATTACAAGCCAACTGAGGCCTCAGATTTATGCCCCTTGCATCTTGATTGATGCAGGGGGCTTGTTTTTTTGTAGCACTACACCAACATATAGAATATTTCGCAAACACGCGGTATCAGTCAATAATGCAACCACAAAACCGGTTGAAGATCTGGACCGACAGGCAGCATAAATACCACTAAAAACAGATTAGAGTCCTCTGCAAGCTACCGAATTAGTTTTATTACTATCTGATTCAATTAACTTTTTATTACTGGTGTTGTTCGGAATACTTTCTTTAATTCCTCTCTGACAACTCGGCGCAACGTGTTTTCAAGGTCATTATGATTGATTGATTGCTTCAGAGTCTCGTTTATAAGTGTCTGATATCCACGATCTCCGGCCTGTGCTTTGAACCAGGCAACAATGGAGGCATCAAGCATGATGTTTATCCGTTGTTTTTTTGAATTGACGGCGGCATGCCATTCTTCACGGGGAACATCTTTCATGCCAACCCGGTAACGAGCCCGCGATATATCAGTAGCCGAAATTTCCGGATATTCATCTTCAGGGATATTCTTCAAAGTAGAATTTTTGCTCATGTCGTGTCGCCTTTCTCATTGATATGATACGTATCTCGGTTTCTGTTTCAGTGTGGACTATCACAACAACAATGACATGCAGCAATCCGAGTGCAATCCACCGTTGTTCTTCATACTCAAATCGGTTGTCTTCAAATAACCTGTACGGGCCGTTTAATACCTTTTTAGCATCGGCAAAATCAAGCTGATGCTTCTTCAGGTTTTCCAGCCGCTTGTTTTCATCCCAGGTGATTTGCACAAATCATCTATACACATTGTTATACATATTGTCAAACTGATAAAGTGAATCTATAAACCCAATTAAAGCCATCCCGGATATTGAGGCGGCTTTGTTAATTGAAGCACTATTTTTTCTCTGAAATAGCCTGATTTTTTCCATGTCGGCACGCCGGTGCTCGTGGAATGAACTTTGAAATTCTATGTGTAATTTTTACCGACAGCAAAAGGAAAGGCGTCACCGCAGCGACGCCTTTCATGTCATCAAATGAAATATATTTATGTCTCAGCTTTCCATGTTCAATAATAACCCTAAAAAGCATTTGAAACACGGAGATACGGAGAACACGGAGTAAAATTTGAGAGTTATAGATAAAATAAGTAGTTTTATGGTTCACCAAAAAGGATATTTTGTTTTAAACCTTAAGCCTTTGATTTCTCCGTGTTCTCTGTGTCTCCGTGTTATTGAACTGCCGATTTTGATAACCGATTAGTTAATGCACTCAAGCATGCCGAAAGTTTCCTTCATCACCATCCCGGGATCCCGGCTGTTTTGAGCGACAATATCACGTAACTGGGCAAATGAATCTGCGAGCATACTGCTTATCTGAAGACCGATTCCATTCGCTTCTTTCCTCACTACTCTTGCGTTGACTTTAATGTACGACAGGCCACAGTGAAAAACCGTAACCTGGACAGGTATGTCAAGAGGTATATTAATCTCCGTCTTTAGATACATTCCACGCAGGCTCAGATTGTCGGTTTTACACATAGCTGTTTCATTTCCGAACTGTATGGCTGCCCCAGCTGTGTAACTTACCCTTGTAAAACTTCTCCCGCCCATAGCATCCCCTTCTTAAAATAACCTGGTACTCGCTGCGCAGTTCCTCTGTAAACTTTCTCGACATCACAAAAAAAGGCGTCACCGAAGCAACACCTTTTCTGATAGTAAAATTATCTGTTACTCACCGTCACTTTAGGCTTCTTTGTTCATGCGGCGCTTACCGTAGACTGCAAGGCCGAGCATGCCGATGCCGAAGAGCATCAT
>JAFLLC010000068.1:0-32116 GCA_019162745.1 Deltaproteobacteria bacterium
AGTACATAAAATCAGTTGAGTACTTGATCTGCCTTGCCTTCTTTGTTTCCTTCCCGGCTTTCTACATGTACCTTAACAAGGGTCAAGACGATAAAGCAGCCCACTGATCACACCGTTCGTTTGTCCAACTGGGGGCCCGATAAAACGGGCCCCAGTTGAACTGCTCGCCGCTACCGCCCTTCCGAAGATCTGCACCATCCCCATACGGGGTCTTGTAAATTTCGACGTACCTTTATACTAAATTCTTTCCAGCTATATGGTAAATGTCCGTAAATTTATTATTACACCGCATTATTGCAGGATTATGTTCCTATGATATGGTTTCATACGTTACCTAAATGAGTATATATATTTTATACAACAGCATTAAGTGTTGCATTAACAGCCGGTTAGACGTAATAAATCACAATAAACTACCGATTAATGGTTCCCTTGTGTATTCTGATTGTATACAGTATACACTTTATAAACTTGTTTTATAACTTTCCGATCTACTGGATACTCCAATATATTTAGCGAGTTAGAAGAATAAATACAAATAATAACCGATGCTGGCATGATACATGCTAAAAGAGGAGTCATTCTCATTTGTCATTTACGCATAACAACCAAATAGGACGTCATGAAAACAATCAATCTAAAAATATTAACAACAATACTCACAAGTAGTGCAACTTCTGCTTTTGCTTCAGTCGGTAGTCCAGAACAGAGTGACAATGGTATGCTTGTTTGGGGCTTTATCGGATTTGCCGCAGTGATCCTGCTGACTCAGGCAGCACCGGCCGTTACTATGTTTGTTTCCATGGTTAAAGGTTTGTTTTTTGGAACGTCCTCTGAAGCGTCCTTACCAATTGTAAAGGGTAAGAACAATAAATAGCTTGTGCTTGCCAGACTAACCGGAGTAAATAAACTTCTCCCTACAGAAATAAAGGGGACCGAATATGCAAGGTGTTTTGATTGCTGATGAAAATATTGAATCGCGGAAGATATTAGCTGATCTCTGTATTGAAGCAGGTTACAATGTAACGGTTACCACCACAGCAGCTAATGTGCTGCACGGGATACTGAAAAAGTCTGCTCAGGTAGTGTTGCTAAGCGGTGAATTCGATGAACTGGCAGCTGCAGAACTGATTCCGCTCCTGAAAAAATGCAGTCGAGACCTGACCATTATTCTTGTTTCGGATGAAACGTCACTGCCGGTTATCCGCAAGATGCGAAAAGAGGGTATTTTTTACCACTCGCTGAAACCGATTGATCCGGAAGACCGGGAAGAGTTGCGTAAGGCCGTGGCATGCGCTTTTGAAAACATGAAGAACTCATAAAACATCCAAGGGAGGATACAGAAATGCCAGAGTTTTTGAACACAATTACATACACCAAATCGGTACACACGCTGGTAGATTTTTACCAGTACATCAAATCGGTTGAATATCTGATCTGCCTCGCTTTCTTTGTAAGCTTTCCGATGTTCTACAGGTATTTGAACAAATCTCAACCGGTGGCAGAATAGATATCCTTATCTTGGATCCATCAGGTTTCTGCAATTTCAATCGGCATCCCAGACAGGGGATACCGGCCATTTTTTTAACAAGGAGAGGGCTATGCATGCAGTAAAGCAACAGATGGTCATGGCGTTAATCGGTGCCATGGTAATGCTGGTATCCAGTGTTTGCTTCGGTTCCGGCATTCCGGACAGGATCACTATCAACTCGATTCAGCAGTATTACGCGGGGGTTGATTTTAACCATGCCTCACACATCAACAACCTGAAGGATTGCGGACTCTGCCATCATCACACGACCGGCGCCCAGATTACAGACCCCAACTGCGTTCGCTGCCACAAAAACAGCGGAGCTCAAGCGGTTGTCAGTTGCAAGGGATGCCACTCCCCGACACCGTTTTCCCCGGAGGAGTTAAAACTACAGCGAGATCAGCATCCACCTATCTATCACATGGACAAGGTCGGACTGAAAGCCGCCTATCACCTAGGCTGCGTTGGCTGCCACAAGAAGATGGGTGCCCCAACCGGTTGTCAGGACTGCCATAAACGGAATGAAAACGGTGATGGCATCTTCCATTCTGGTAAGTATGCTCCAAAAGCACCGGCCAAACAAAAAACTTCGCACCACTGAACCTATATCCACGGGAAGGAGAACGTGTACCATGATTGATCGTAGAGATTTTCTGAAAGGATGTCTGGCTTGCAGTGTTACTGCTGCCTCCATCGGTGTAGTCGGAAAAAACGCCTTTGCAGCAGGCTCGTTTGAAGGGTATCCGGACGCCATGGGAGTCTTGGTTGACCTGACTCGCTGTGTTGGCTGCCGCAGTTGCGAAGCTGCCTGCAACAATGAACAAAAATTACCTGAGCCGGATCTGCCGTTTGATGACGAATCCGTATTCGCTGAACAGCGGCGTACAACACCTAAAGCCTATACTGTTGTGAATAAATATGAAACGGCTGATAAAAATCCGCTGTTCCGCAAGCTACAGTGTAACCACTGTAATGAACCGGCTTGTCTCACTTCCTGCTTTGTTAATGCATACACCAAGACCAAAGAAGGGGCTGTTATATACAACGCAAAGGTCTGCGTCGGCTGCCGAAACTGCATGATCGCCTGCCCGTTCGATATCCCTGCTTACAGCTACTCAAGTGCCATTAACCCGCTGATAAAGAAATGCATCTTTTGCTACGACACCAGGGTTAAGAACGGCAGGCCACCGGCATGTGTGGAAATATGTCCGCAACAGGTTATGACGTTTGGGCGCCGCTCTGACTTGGTAGAGATGGGGCATGAACGCATCAAGAACGATCCTGCCAAATACGTCGACAAAATCTATGGTGAAAAGGAAGTTGGCGGCACCAGCTGGATGTATTTGAGCAGCGTAGATTTTGACAAGGTCGGTTTGGACAATCACATGCAGAATGAACCGATTATATCAAACGTAAAGGACTTCCTGGGCATGGTACCGATGGTGCTCTCCATCTGGCCGGCACTGTTCACTGGTATCCACCTGCTGGCCACCAAAAACAAGGGGGAACACGGCGACCACGATCATAAAGAGGGAGATCAACAATGAAACAGTATCTGGCACTCAATCCAAAAGCGGATATAGTCAACAGCCTAAGCAAGGATAACGACAAAGGTCGTCGTTGGACTCTCTTTGAAAAACTACTGATTGGTATGACCCCGCAGCAGTACCTGGCTCAGGCCATCAAGAACCCGTTCAACTGGTTCCTGGCCATAGTCTTTGCAGTCGGATTCCCTGTTATAATCGGCCGTTTCATCTTTGGCCTTGAGTGGGCAACCGGCGGACCACAGAGCAATGCCTGGGGACTTTTTCTCGGGTTTGGCCTGTTCGGCATGGTACCGCTATCGTCGTCCGGTTTCCAGATGGGCTCGGCAGTGGAGGTCTTTGGCCGGCACGATATGGAGCCGCTCGAACGACTTGGTATACTGAACGGCATACTGGGTTATCTGTTTGCGGTAATATTCCTGATGGTGGATCTTGGGCAGCCGTGGCGCTTGCCGTATCCGATGGTTGTCTCCTGGGGCCCCGCTTCAGTTCTCTTTCTTGTGGCTTGGCATGTTGCTACATATCTATCAGTACAGGCAGCCGAAATGTCTACACCGTTCTTTGAATGGATGGGGTGGCCTGCCGGTCGTACTGTTATCAAAAAAATGGCGCTGGGGTTGGCAGTGGCCGGCATTATTCTCTCTACCCTGCACCAGGGAGCACTGGGCGCTCTATCATCATACGCACCTGGAAAAGTCCATCCACTCTGGTATTCAGCCTCATTCCAGTGGCTCTACTTCTTTGTCTCATCCCTGCCGGGCGGGCTCTGTATGGTGATTGTGGTGAGTACCATTGTCATCAAGACGATGGCATGGCGCTGTGATGATAACTTTAAGTTAAATCTCGATAAACTGCATATATCACTGGCCAAGGGCGCTTCAATGGGCCTGTTTACCTACTTTGTCATCAGAATGATCGGGATCGCACATGATAACAAATGGGCCTACATGACAACCGGGTGGGGTGCCTGGTGGCTGTTTGAAATAGGCATTGGCGTTATTTTATCAATGATACTGCTTACGGTAGGGGCTAGAAACAAAAATATTACCATGATTCGGCTGGGTGCATGGACAACTATATTGGGTATTGTTCTCAATCGCTTGAATGTTTATATGATTACATTCAACTGGAAACATGGTGAAATAGAGATCCCGCCTTGGCGCGAGTTTATGATCACGATAACCATCTACTGTGTTTATATCGCAACATACCGGTTTATTCTCTATCGCTGGCCGATACTCTTCCGCTGGAAGACACAATACTCGGAGTACGCTGTAATCGAAACTGTCGCTGCCAAGCCTGAAGCCGGCTACAGCGTCAAGTAACTGCCATACTGCCATAACCTCATCCCCCCTGTCCATGCGTCGGGGGGGATGCTCTAGGAGAACATAATGATCCGCACTCTATTATTCATAGCTGCTGGCTTGTTCAGCCTTGTAACCACACATGCCAGTGCGTTAGAATTAAAAGATATCACCTTCAGTACAAAAGAGGCCGGCTCGGTTGTCTTTAGCCACAACAAACACCTGGCTAAGAAGTCACATCGCGGTACCCCTGCCTTCAGCTGCGCTTCCTGCCATGCCGACAAAAAAAGTAAAAAGCACTATACCATGGCAGATATGTACAAGGGGCAATCCTGCGGGGCCTGCCATAACGGCAAGCAGGCTTTTGATGCTCATGAATGCAGCAAGTGTCATCAGGTTAAAGATATTGTTTATCAGGTAAAAGAAACCGGGCCGACCCCTTTCAGCCACAAACAGCACCTTGCAAAAATAAAGGATTGCTCAGTCTGCCACACCAAATTATTTAAGGCCGGTAAAAACCAGCCTGTGACGATGGCAGAGATGGAAAAAGGCAAGTCATGTGGTGCTTGCCACAATGGCAAGCAGGCTTTTGATGTCAATAAATGCAGCAAGTGTCACAAAAATCCTGAGCTTACCTACAACACTCCGCCTGTTAATAAGGCGACCTTTAGCCATGCCTTCCATACTCAGGCCTACGGATGTAAAGAGTGTCACTCAGGCTTACTTAAGCCTGACCGGAAGAAAAACAAGCGAACTACAATGGCCGAGATGGAAAAGGGTAGCTCCTGTGGTAGCTGCCATAACGGCAAGACCGCTTTCTCGGTTAAAGGTGATTGTGCCAAGTGTCACGCCGGCCTCAAAGTACCGGATAAACTGACCTTTAAAAGTAAAAATGGGACTGTCATTGGACACTTCAGCCATGATTTCCATACAGCTGTTTATCAGTGCAGTGATTGCCATACCAAGCTGTACCCATACGGTAACGGTAAGCGCACCAGCATGAAACAGATGGAAGCCGGAAAATCTTGTGGCGCCTGCCACGACGGAAATACCGCTTTCACCGTTAAAAGCGATTGCCTGAAGTGCCACAAAAGCAGCTAAGATTTTTTTAAATCCGGCAAGGGGGAAATTACCCCCTTGCCGGTAAGCTTTCACCTGTCAGCTTCGGAGGTACGCAATGTTTCAGAGTATCGCCACCCGCTCAATAATCCCCGTTGGTCTTGCTGTAACCGGCTTTGTAGCGGTCTGCTGCTTAAGTCTTTATTCAATTATGAAGCAGGATATGATTGATGATGCAGCCCAAAATGGCCGCAATATAGCCAATACGGTTGTACTCTCAACTCGCTACGCAATGTTGAATAACGATCGTCAAAACCTGGGTAACATCATCGCAAATATCGGGCAGCATCAAGGGGTTGAACACCTGCGGATATTCAACCACGACGGCTTGATAAACTTTTCCCGGAACCAGTCGGAAATCGGCCATAAAGTCAATAAAAAGGTGGAAGGCTGCAGCGGGTGTCATAGCGGTGTAAAACCGGCAGAGCAACTGGCAACTGAAAAGCAGACCCGGCGCTTTGTCAACGAACGTGGTGTTGAGGTGCTGGCCATGTCCCAACCGATCTACAACGAACCTTCATGTTCAACCTCAACCTGTCACTACCACTCCAAGGAGCTAAAAGTTTTGGGGATGCTTGATATCGGCCTTGACCAGGGACCTTTACAAAACTCACTTGCATTAATGCGTTATCGTATGATAGTTTTTACCCTCATGATTTTGGTTCTTACGGTTGGGGGGGTAGCTGCACTTCTGAACCGGTCTTTTTTTATCCCCCTAAAAAAATTGGTTGCTGTAACCAGTATTGAAGAACCTTATGACTCAGAGAAAAAACTGGAGTCTGGTTATGGAGAACTCTCAATTCTGGCTCGGAATTTCCACAGCCTGATAGTACGCCTTAACAACACTCGTGACTCACTGGATCGCTGTCGCAGCTGCAGCAAAGAAAACGATGATACCAAGGCCAACTAGCCGTAGAATCTAGTATCCGCGAGGTTTCTGCACTGGACGGTAACCGGAGAAGGTACTATCATTATGACCAACCAGGAAACCAGCCGGGAATTGTCGCTGGCAGAGCAGCGGGAAGCTTTACTGGTGTCGATACGCCGGTTGCGTACCCGTGCTTACCAAGGTATGTGGGCAATTGCAACCTTTGCCTGTGTCAGTGTACCGGCCATGCTCAGCGACCGGATATTCTCCCCGTTAACCCCGGAAGTCAAAAAGATGTTGGGTACACCACCTACTAGTAACATGATCAGTGCTTTACTGGTCGTCTACGCATTCTCTGCCATTTTACTTGTACTAGGCAGGATCACTAACTCATCACCCAAAGCAGTTTCTTTTAGCCATATTGGATATCTGACCTGTTTCTATGCTTTCTACTATTATTCCGGAGTACTGCCTGAAAATTTCTGGGCAGTACTGGTTGCCGGGATGACAATATTAAGCCTTGAGAGCTACCACATCTGGTCTCTCAGTATGGCAAAGATCCGTGAAGATGAAGAAGCATTAGCTCTACTTGAGCGCCGGATGAAAATTAGCTGATTCAGCTACTTAAACAATACTGCTGCAGGCGAAATAAAACGGGCGGGACACCATATCAGGTGCCTCGCCCGTTTTATTTAATTTTGGGTTAATTTTTATCCAGCTTTGTCAGCAGTAATATGCAACTGGCAATGCAGACATCGTCGCAAATACATAAGTGACATCCCGTGCATATGGAAGTACTGCCCACATCTTGGACATCGAGCTAATGCTGAATAAAGCGCAGCAATAAATAAAATCACGACCCATAGACCAAAGGCGATAGCCATACTGCGAAGAGTAGGGGAAATCATTTTAGCCAGCCACATGACCGGCATATAACTGATAATTGTGGCAAAAAAGTATTTTCTGCGTCTTCGGATCAGGCGCATGGCCGTTTCAAAAGCTGCCGGATCAAGTGTTTTGGGTTCTTCCGGATCAGGTTTTTTTGGTTCTTCCATGTTAACATCTCGGTGTTTACTATTTAACCCCCTCTAAGGGAGGGGGAGCGGTAGGTGAGGGTGCAATCTTACCGTTTAGTTAGACGGCTAGTCGCGTGAATTTACCTCTGCAGGCACCTGCTGCTTACTCTGCTCAGCAGCTTTCTTGATCATGCTGTACAGTGTTATCACGGCTGGTATGGTCTGTACTACTACTACTAATGCCAAAAATCCGGCAAATGCCAGCACCAGAATGCCGCTGTTAAAAGTCAGGCTTGTATCAACTACATCGTGGGCAGTTGAGGCAAAGGCGGAAGTCAGACTGGCAACAGAGAGGGCGGAAGTAGCAATGATAGTTTTTAATAATCTCATGGGTTGGATCTCCTTAACAGTTTTAAAGTAGTTTGAGGATATTATTTACTTCTTAGTATGTGGCACGTTGGCAACGGTTGCTGTTTCCGAAGGGCTAAGTACGGCTTTGATCATGGAGTAAAGCAAAATTGCTGCCGGTATTACCTGCACTATGACTACCAGTGCTACAAAACCGATAAAAAACCACACCAATGGGCCACCACCATCCTGCATCGCGGCGTCTGCCGCAAAAGCTGATGTTGCACTTCCACCGAGCAAGGGGATCAAAATGTTTATGATTTTAGTTTTCATGGCATTCTCCTTGGGGACTTAATTAACCTTCGTATTATGCCTCTATTTAGCACAGAGTGTGCCAAGTGCTGATCTCTGTGAAATAATAATTGTAACTATATGATAATGAAGGTAAAAATATTAATATACAAACTGTTAAATACCTTAGTACGGTAATGCTACTGTATAGATATATTATTCATAATATTGCTTTAAAAAGCTAAAATAATAGCTAAGATACTTATATAAAACACAAATAGTATTTATATAGATACTGATGACTGTATGAATAATACATTCACCAATTATCACGATTATTGGAGATTAGAGTTATAGAAAATCCCAGGATAAATTACACAGAACAATCGAGATGACAGTTTTAAAACAGGTAAACCTATCCAAAAAAACGGTAAGGATAGGTTTACGATCAGTAGCTATTTTTTATGTACGTTAAATCATGTCTTTTAGTTACAGCGCCTCATTGTGAAATTTGTACGGGATAATGTACTTCTTTTCTATTTTTTGCATATAGTAATTGTAAACGTTATAGTGTTGCAGTGTCAGCACAACAAGTCCTGAGATAAAAATTTCATTGATATACTGGCCAAGACCACCAATGGCGAAAAACAAAACAAAGAAGCCGATTCTGAAGGCAACATGTGACGTAGTACCAGACGGTGGAGTTCCGTGGTAGAGTCTGCCGATGATAACTGTCAGGGCACTGATAGTTGAGACCCACATCAGTACCACTGCCATGAACACAGGAGGAACTGCGCCAAGTTTGTCCATAATATCCGAGGGTAATATACCGATCAGGCTCTGCTCTCTGAAATGAAAGGCAAGCAGACTGACTGCCAGGTAGATGCAAATCCCGCAAAGCCCCATGTGTGAACGGCTAAAAAGATCAGTAAGTTGCTTTTCATCATTATTTACTGAAACTTTATTGCTATGAACCATCTCAACAGGTGCCTCTACACTGATTCTATTATTCCTTAACATGGCTGTTTCTCCTTTTAGGCTGTCGTTCCAGGCGAATCTTGCCACAAATCCGAAACCCTGAATTGTATCTGTACTATGGTATAAGCATTTGACGTGCCAAATCTTATATATAAAAATAATACGTAATAACAGCAAGTTAAGATTTAGTATTACAGGCAGTATTAGATGGCGTATCATATGGCAACAGAGAATAAAAACTGGTCAGTCCTGTCTATAACTGATTTCCTTATAATATTCAGTATGTTGAATGCGGTTACGATTGTTTTTACTAATTTCAGTGGCACTCCTGCTCAGCAGGACTATTCTTTTCTAACAGGAAAGTGGAATGATGATTACTAGTCTGACCTCTGCAGATTGATACGTTACCATTTTTCACGGCAGTAATAAAAACAGGTAAACCTATCCAAAATTACACTCAGGATAGGTTTACGATTCAACGGACTAATTTATAAAATGTGTTTAAGGTTTGCCTTCTACTTTACTGTTTCTGGGACCTCTTCAGTACTATGATGATGTTCAACCTTTTCCCAGCCAGTCCACATCGGCTTAAAATAAGCTAGCGGTGTTGAGCCGAGAGTTGCCAGATAGACGTGGGTCATCAGAAATGCACCTAGCATACAGGCCAACAGAAAGTGCACAGTTACAAGGATCTGCAGACCTCCGGCCATCAGTATGATTTGACGTATCGGCCCGATATTGAGGAGCGCAATGCCGGACAGACTTACAAACGGCACGATGACAAACATAATAGCCAGATAGGCTGATTTCTGCATGGGGTTAAATTTACTGTCAGGCGTTGCGTGAAATGGAGCAGAAGCTCCTTTAAAATAACTATAAAAATAAAAGAATACCTGCCGCAACAAGGGATATGACAGTTCATTCATCTTTGGTACGTAAATGTTAGTCAACGCGCCTGATACCCATTTGTAATAAAAAAACCAAAATGAAAATGAAAGGGCCACCACGATACCGGCTGTGTTATGGAGTAGGATTGCTGACCGATAACTGCCGCAGATGGTGACAAATTCAGGAAAACGTATCTGGGCTCCAGAGATTAATAGGGTAACAATACCGAAGGCGTTAAGCCAATGCCAGATCCTGACCGGTGTCGGTTGCAGATAAATAAATTTGGATTCCATGGTGTTACTCCTTTCTTCTATTCTTTCTTGTCAAAAACCGGATAAATCCGTGTCCCACCGGCATAATCATGCCACCGACAAGAAGCATGCCTCCAAAAATGTTCACCAGATTGTTTCGGCTTGAACCCATCATGTAGAAATTCGGAATTGCGTTCAATGAAGTAATTGTGGTTCCTTTTTCCACATCAAACCCTGTAAAACTCCCATCTTTATTTGGCAACACCAGTTTGGTAGTTTGGGTTGATGATGGACCGGATGCATGGCAGAAGGTGCAGTTCCAGCTCTTGTCCGATATCTGGAAAACATGGCTTGTTTCGCTTGGTGTCAGTATCGCTTTTAGGTAGAGATCTCTGTTTGCTGGATTTTTGTTAAACACCTTCAACTCTTCAATGGAAATATAGTTGTCCCGGTTACTGTCAACCAGATACTGAACATCTTGGGAACCTGCCTTGTTGCTTAGATAGCTGTAATCTGCAATAATTGGACTTGATGCGTCAATTTTGGTGCTGCGACGGGTAATATACACCGAGACAACGTAGTCTTTTGACTTGGTGTGGCAGGTAACACAGGTTATAGCTCCAAGATGCAGATCGGTCTGCGGCAGCCATTGGGCGTGGGTAGATTTTATTTTGTTGTGATTATGGCAGCTCATACAGGTGGCTGTCATAGCAAGTGCCGATATCTCATCAGGTTTTTTTACCTTGTGCGGATTATGACAGGCGCTGCAATTGGAAACCTCCATAGAGTGCTTGCTGGTGGCATACTCTGCTGCAATATCGCCATGACAGTTTGTGCAGGTGGTCGTCCTGGTTACCTTGCCATCTTTCGGATGATCGGCAGTGATTGTATCATGACAAGTTTTGCAGCCAAGCTCGGCATGGGTTGTATGGCTGAATCCCTCACTGCTAATCAGATTTTTCTTGGCTACTTTGTTTATATCGGCATGACAGTCAAGGCATGTCTGATTGTCTGATGATGCATTTCCAAAAGTAAAACCGGGATCTGCATGTCCAGCTTGGGGAAACATACTGCAGACGGCCAGTGCAGATACTGTGACTGCTGTTTTATAGAAGTTCTGATAAAAGCATTTCATCAGTATTTTCTCCTTTCTGAACAAAGGTATGGGCTTCGCTAATCCATTCATATTCAATGAGTCTCCAGCTTCCTTTTTTCTCTTGCCTTCGCTGCCACCACTTCTGTATCTTCATTTACTTTGCGAATAAGGGGCAGTACCTGGGCGACTATAATCAGCCCACACAGGGCCAAAAAAGCCCACACTGCAAAATTTGACGGATTTCCTCGGTCAAGGGAGGCTGCAGCTGCCGGTACAACACTTACTGCCAAAGCTGCTACAATAAAAAAAACTTTCTTTAGGCTTAACATGGCTTTACTCCTTCTGCAAGATTATAGATATTATGATGTGAATCTACCGAACGTTCCTGTTGTAAATCATGTTCTACGGACTTAAGCGCACAAATAGCTGCCTGCTTTATTTCATCCCGGTCTTCAGCATCTACCGGACGCATCGCATAGTAAAAAATTCCTTCTTTCCTGATCTTTTGTACACCTGGTAATGAAGCTTCGTCTGAAACTAAAATTACAGCCAGATGCTGATTGCATTTTTTTAGTAACCGGACCAGATCAACCAGATCTATCCTGTTGTCAAAGTCACTTCCAAGTAGCACGACCGGAGTCTTTTTTTTGAGGATATTACTGATGACATGAACCGTAGAAGTTGTAGTTTCCACTTCGTACCCGGCTCCTGTCAGGCAGCAGGATATATCTCTCAGAAATGCAGTGTCCTTGTCCGCGACCAGAATGCTTTGATTTTTCATGGTCTGCCTCACAGTAGGGATCATTATTTAACTACTTTTACTGCTTCTGTTTCTGCTTCTTTACGCCCAAGACCGCACATACCTTTGATCATGACTCCGAATAGTATTATCCCTGGTATGATCTGAAATGTAATGATGACCCCGAAGAAGGTCAGGAACAACTTTGACATTACATCACCGTCGGTATCTGTCTTACCCATAAATGCAAAAACTATCACACCAGCTAAAACCATCCCGATCATCATGATATTCACTACCTTCTTTGTTGTTGTACCTAACTTGGTTGATCTGAGCATGATTGACCCCTTCCGTACATCCAAATTGCCCTGACTTGTATCTGTATAATTTTATTGCATTTGCTGTGCCAATCAATGCATGAAATAAAACAATAGCAATATCAGACATATACGATGATATGCAGCAGATAACACAGATGGTATCTTTTTTAAAAGCGGAGTAATAGAAGCGTAGTAGTTGTGCCTTATATTTACTATTTGTGTGAAATCAGCATGTTAAGCGTGATTTTTATTTTATGAAGGCTGCAGTGGCTTTCCTGTACAGCAGGACTATTCTTTTTAAACAGGAAAGTTGTGGGTATTAGAATTATTGCAGGGATATCCCCTGTTTCTTCAACAGGGCATAGAGTCTTGAGGATGAAAGTCCGGAGATGCGGCAGGCTTCGGTAACTGAGCGGTCGGTTAGCTCCATAAGTTCATTAAGATATTTCTTTTCGGCCGTATGGTAGATTGCATCGCGATATTCCTGTAATTGCGGGAGGTTGTGTGGTGGTGCCAATTCAACAGCGGCAGCTGTGTCACCCCTCTGCATCGCCAGTCTGGTAACCTCTATCCTGATTTGGATAGGTAGGTGTTTAGGGAAAAGAACCGTTTCGTTGCGGGCCACGGCAATAGTTCGTTCCAGAGTGTTTACCAGTTCACGGACATTGCCGGGCCAACTGTACCTCTCAAGCATGCGCATAAATTCAGGGGAAAAATCCTTGTGTGCAATTTCATACTGGCCGCATATCCGGTCGGCATGGTGACGTACCAGTAAAGGAATGTCATCACAACGTTCACTCAAGCCGGGTAACTCAACCATAAAGGTGCTAATGCGAAACAGCAGATCAGCACGAAATGTCCCTTCTTGTACCATCTGCTGCAGGTTCCGGTTTGTAGCCGATACCAGCCTGAAATTACTGGCCTGTTCACGAACACTGCCTATGGGACGAAAGCGATGTTCCTGCAGCACTCGCAAGAATACTTTCTGCAATGACAGCGGCATTTCACCTATTTCATCAAGAAACAGTGTCCCGCCATCAGCCTGACTGATCAGTCCTTCCCTGTTCTGGTCGGCGCTGGTAAATGATCCTTTTTCGTGCCCGAAGAGTATTCCTTCAATAAGGCTGTCGGGCATGGCAGCACAATCAACCACAACATATTTTCTTGCGCTGCGGGGACTGATGTGATGGACGGCACGGGCAAACAGCTCTTTACCGGTGCCGGTTGCTCCGGTTATCAACACGCTTGCATCGCTTAAGGCTGCCTGGGTAATTAGCGAGAGGCACTCCTTTAGTCTATTGCTGGTGCCGATAATTCCTTCATGCCTGAAATCCACCTCAGTGGTGGGTGGCAGCCCGGCCAGTTTTTGTTCGCGATACTGCAGGGCACGCTGCAGTGACAGGGTTATTTCCTTGACCGAAGCTCCCTTTTCGATGTAGTCCCAAGCACCGCACTTAATGGCTAGCTCAGCACCTTGGGGATCGCCTTGTCCGGTTATAATAATGATCTCCGGTGCGTCAGCGTAATCTGACAAATGCTGGATGCAATCCAGGCCACTACCGTCCGGCAGGTTAACATCAAGAAAAACCACATCATACTGTTGCCTGCTTTGGGCAAACCCATCCGCCAGTGTATGGACGCTTGTTGCCTGATGTCCCTTCTGCTGTGCCACCAGTGACAATGACTTGCAAAATAACTGGTCATCGTCAATTATTAGTATCTTGGCCATTAGACATCTCCTGATGTTGAGGCTGCATCAAGTGCATGTCGGACTGTCTGCGCTAATTCATGCCGTTCAAGCGGCTTAATGGCCACTTCTGTGATAAATCCCGCAATCTGTCCACTGCTATCGGTACCATAGCTGGACGTAGGATCGAATCCGGTGCAGAGGATAATCGGCATCCCTGGCTGCAAAGCCGCAATATTTTCCGCCAACTGAATGCCGTTCAGATTAGGCATAGCCTGATCAGTGATAACAAGATCAAAGGAATGCGGCGCCTTCCGAAAGAGTTCAAGAGCTTTGAGCGGATCATTTTGAGACGTCACATTGTACCCCAGTTTCTGCAGCATCAGTGTGACGCTGAATAACAAGTCCTCGTCATCGTCAACCAGCAGTATCCGTTCAGCCCCAGTGGAGGGCTTCTCTCCGATCGTGTCGGATTGATTCAGGGGTTGTTGGCTCACAATGGCCGGCAGGTACACATCAAACTGCGTTCCCTGTCCAACAACGCTCTTCACCGTAATTCCCCCGTCAAGCTTACTGATGATCCCGTGAATAACCGAAAGCCCCAAACCGGTTCCTTCCAGCTTCCCTTTCGTTGAAAAAAAAGGATCAAAGATGCGTTCAACAGTCTCCGCATCCATGCCGTGGCCGTTATCCTGCACCGTCATTCGCAGGTACCTGTTGCCGGGAGTCAGGGTAATACAACAAGCAGCCGTATCTTCATCAGGATCAAAATTTTCGAGAGATAATTCAAGCACCCCCTGCACACGTCCGCGCATGGCATGGACCGCATTGGTACAGAGATTCATGACTATTTGATGCATCTGGGTAGGATCGGCAAAAACCGGTTCCAGCTCTTTTCCGATATTCAATCGGATCTCGATTGAAGGGGGCAACGTTGAGCGCAACAGCTTGAGGCACTCCTTGACAATTATATCCAGCTGTACCTCCTGACGTTCCTGCTCAGCCTGGCGGCTGAATGTCAAAATCTGCCGGACAAGATCCTTGCCCCGCTGTCCTGACCGGAGGACAATGTCCAGCAGTTCTTTCTGGCTGCTGTTATCCTCAACCACGTCCAGAGCCATTTCTGTACAGGTAATGATTGATGCCAGCGCGTTATTGAAATCATGGGCTATGCCGCCGGCAAGTATGCCGATCGCCTCCATTCGCTGGGCACGCCGCAGCTGCGTCTCCAGTTGGGTCTCATGGGTAACATCCCGCAGCATGCCAACCCGCAGGGGTTCTGCTATGTTTTTTGTGTGTACCGTCCAGGTTAAAAGGTTAAGCTCAAGCGCTGATCCGTCAAGCCGCTGATACTTGAAATGAGTTGAGTTTGCAGTGGTGCTTGAAACTGCTTGCACAAAGACTTCACAGAAAGCATCGTCAGATTCCTTGCAGACTGTCGAGCGGAATTCCTTTCCGATCATCTCAATCACCGGTATGCCGACAATATTGGCAGCGGCAGGATTAACATATTGAATCAGCCCGTTGTGATCCAGCACAAACAGGCCGGAACGCATCTGCGTGATCACCGATTCCAATAATTGCCGCTGCTGCTCAGCCGCCCTGTTTTCTTCGCTCAGGCGAAGCGCCGCGATGCCGTAGGAAAGATCCGCGGCAAGGTTGGTCAGCAGGATGACCTCCTCCTCATCAAACGCTAATTTATCGGCTGAATAGATTATCAAGGCTGCAAAGGTTTTCCCCTGATTACTGAGCGGCAGGAAAATGGACGAGCAAAACCCGTGCTGCAAAAACCGCATCCGGCACATTTCGCAGGCTGAATCGTTCTGAAGATGCTGTACAACCAGTGGTTTACCGGTTTTGATGGCTGTTTTGAGCGGCCCTTTGCCAAGATCCCTGTTCATACAGGATACTTTGAAAACCTCAATAAAATCCTGGTCGTCACCCCAACCTGCAACAGGGGTAATTGTCCTCTCGGCATCATCGGAGGCAAGCCCTACCCATGCCATGCGGTAACCTCCGACCTCAATAAAGATCCGGCAGATTTCGTTCATCAACTGCTGCTCGTCACTTGCCCGAATCAAAGCCTTATGACATTTGTTATACGCCTTCAGGGCGCGTAAAAGACGATCAACCGGCCTGTTTCCGGTAGAGAAGCTTTCGCCCTTTTTCTTGTTTACAAGATAGTAGAGAACAAACGATGAAATCAGGATAATGATAATGCTGTTTGTCTGCAGGGTCTGAATGATATCGTTTCCAAAAACAATGTTGGCAAGGATAATGCCGATATTGACCAGCAGCCAGGTGCCGCCGATACAGGCGTAAAATTGGACGGTCTTGAATGGTTTAAAGATTAGTGTGGCAAAATCTTTCATGGCTATGGACCTTCAGCAATAGTGCTGCGAACACAAAATTGAAATGGTGATTTTATTGTCGTGGTTATAGCTTAGCATTGACTGCCGGCTCACAGTGTGGTTGTGGCAGCCTGATGATAAAGGTTGTGCCTTTGCCCGGCGCACTTTCAGCGGTTATAGTTCCTCCATGTGCCTGAACGATACCGTAGGAGACCGATAACCCGAGACCGGTTCCTCCGGTACCTTTGGTTGTAAAGAACGGGTCAAACAGCTTGCCCAGTTGCTCCTTCGGCACACCGCCGCCTGAATCCGATATTCTGATAACTACACCGCCGGCAGGATCATCACTAGGAGTGGTAACAATCTGCAGTTCCCCTTGCTTCATCTCCTGCATTGCCTGCCCGGCATTAATAAATATATTGATAAAGACCTGTTTGAGGTGGTTCTGGTCAGCCATGATTTCCGGCAGGTTGTTGTCAAGCTCTCTGACAATCGTCACATTCTGAAAAACTGTTTGACATTCAACCAGCCGCAGGGAATCAACCAGTACCTGATTGATATCACAGACTAGCATTTGGGGTTGGTAATCCCTGGCGAACTCCAACAGTCCCTTGACAATCCCGGCACAACGTTGCGCCTCCGCACTGATAGTCTCGATATCCGTTTTGAGCGCCGGGTCCAGACGCACGTCTTTGGCCACCAGCGAGCTGAAGATCAAGATGCCGGAAAGGGGATTATTGATCTCGTGGGCGATTCCGGCCACCAGTTCCCCCAGTGACGCCAGTTTTTCGGTATGAACCAGCTGCATCTGCATTCGCTTCAACTGTTCACTGCGTTCTTGAACTTTTTCTTCCAGGGTGCGGCCCCACTCTTCAAGATCAGTGCGGGCTTGACGCAGGTTGTTGGTCATCAGCTGGAAGGCGCGCATCAAATCACCCAGTTCATCATTAGAAGTGGGAGTCAGCTCGCAGTCAAGTTGACCCTGTGCCAGGCGTTCAGTGTGACGAAGCAGCTCATTGACCGGGTGATTGACCAGACGCATGGTAAAAAACGTCAATGAAGCTCCCAGCAGGATAATCAGCACCAGCGTCAGCAGGATGATCCCGTTGCGGTAAGAGGTCAGATCGGATCTCAGGACATCTAGTGAGACGACTATATCCACCATTCCGAGTGACTTGTCAGAATTGCTATGGAAGTGGCAGTCAGCAGTGGAACAGCTGTCCTCGTTCGGCACAGCCTTGGTAACTCCAATTACCTGGGTACCGTCAGGCAGGGTAAAAAAGCGATTTTTACTACCGAGGGAGGCGTTAACCAGAGGTTTTACCGGATTGTGGCACCGATTGCAGTGGAGTGCTGTCGGATTCGGCACCTGTCCGATTTCGCCAGAGACCGTGGAATGGACAATAATCCCATCATGGTTGATCATCCTGATCCGCTCAATACCAGGGTGGCTGGACACCTCATCGATCATCTGGTAGACCATGGTACGATTGTCTGCCAGCATCTGGTAGTGCGTCATTCGAATGATAGTTGAGGCAAGGTTCTCTATTTCTCTGGTCGTATTATTGACCAGCATTTTTTGCAGGTTGTTTATATTGATCCAGGCAAACAGCGTCATGAACAGTACAACCACCGTACCGGTCAGGGCCGTCAGCTTCTGGATCAGAGAAAGACGGCGCGGCAGCAGTGAACGCAGCAACTGCTTAGGATTCAACATATTCTTTGGCCGATATGCCAACTTTTTTCATCATGGCTTGGAAATTGGGGCGAAGCATACCGGTCTCTTCCGCTGCACGGGTAATGTTGCCCCCGCTACGCTGCAAAGCGCTGACCAAAAAAGCCTTCTCTATATCCTCAACCGCATGTTCCCGCAGATGGCGCTTGGCTTCCTTCAGTTCTTCCACGCTCAGCGGCACCGCCGTATAATCCAGTATCTCGACTTCGTTTGAACCGTGGCTCAACTCCAGATCCTCGTGAGTAATCAGACTATCCTCTGCCAGCACCACGGCACGCTCGATGATGTTTTCCAGTTCCCGCACATTGCCGGGAAAGTTATAGCTCTGCAGAATCTGCATCGCTCCGGCGGTGACCCCCTTGATATCCTTGCCCAGCTCTTCAGACACAGTACGAATAGCATGTGAAACCAAAAGGGGGATGTCTCCCGTCCGTTCCCGCAGCGGGGGCAGGTCCATCGGAATTATGTTCAATCGGAAGAACAGATCCTCCCGGAAGGAGCCTTCGGCTACCATGTCACGCAGATTCCGGTTGGTGGCAACCACCAGGCGGATATTGATCGGGATCGGCTTGGTACCACCGATCGGGGTTACCTCACGTTCCTGCAGCACACGCAGCAACTTGGCCTGAGTGGTGTTACTCAGATTGGATACCTCATCCAGAAACAGGGTGCCTCCCTCGGCGACCTTAAACAGGCCGGTCTTGGTTTGAATGGCGCCGGTAAAAGAACCCTTGACATGGCCGAATAGTTCTGACTCAAGCAGGCTTTCCGCCAGCGAGGTGCAGTCAACAGCCACAAAAGAATTGTCACGCCGCGCACTATGTTTGTGGAGAGCTCTGGCAACCAGTTCCTTGCCGGTGCCACTCTCACCGGTTATCAGCACCGTGCTGTCCGTGGGGGCCACCTGCATGATCCGGCGATAGACCTTGATCATCTCCTGGCTCTTCCCAACAAACTGATCAAACCCCTCCGTATCGAGCAATTCTTTGCGGAGGTAAAGATCTTCCAGAGCCACCACCCGCTGTTCCAGCGCCAGTTTAACGGTGTTCAGCATTTCTTCCGGGGTGAAAGGTTTGGCAATATAATCTACAGCTCCCAATTTCATGACCTCTACGGCGCTGTCTACCGAGGAGTAGCCGGTTATGAAAATAACCGGCAGGTCCGGCTGAATCTCCTTAATCGCCTTTAACACCTCCATGCCGCTCATGCCGGGCATTTTCAGATCGGTGATTACCAGGTCGAATGCTTCCTGCTTAATCCGCTCCAGAGCCGCATGGCCGCTGGCAAAGGTCTCTACCTGAAAAGAGGCGGACTCAAGAATCCTGCGTACCCCTTCCCGGATAACCGGCTCATCGTCAATTACCAGCAGCTTCTTTTCAGCATCCATGAAAAACCTCTGTACGGGTGTGATGTTTTTTATTCTACTCGCCTAAAATACCTTCTATCACTGTCTACTGCAACTGTAGAATTGGTTTTATTAGCGCCTGGATTATGGTGGCGGTCTGTGAGTCGGCATACCGTTGCAAAAAGGCTACTCCACTGTCGCCAGCTTCGGCGATCAGCGGGTCAATCGGTACTGACCCCAGAAACGGTACACCCATGTCATCGGCCATTAATCTGCCGCCGCCTGACTGAAATACCGCTGTCAACTCACCACATTTCGGGCAGACAAAGCCGTTCATGTTCTCGATAACTCCCAGTACCGGCAGGTTGAGTTGGCGACAGAAGGAGATCGATTTACGTACATCCACTGCAGCAACCTTCTGCGGAGTGGTTACAATCACCGCACCGTCGGCATCTTCAATAGTCTGGCATACTGAAAGCGGCTCGTCACCGGTACCTGGCGGTGAATCTACAATCAGGTAATCCAGGTCCCCCCAGGCGACGTCACGGATAAATTGAGTGATCACGCCGGATTTCATCGGGCCGCGCCAGATTACGGCTTCATCCTGGTCCTTGATAAAGAAACCGAGTGAGATAACTTTCATACCATCCAGATCAACCGGCAGCAGTTCACCGTTCCCTTCCATTATCTGGCGGCCCTCCAGGCCCAGCATGGTGGGGATACTCGGGCCATGGATGTCCACATCAAGCAGGCCCACTTTTTTACCGGCCAGATGCAGCGCCATCGCCAGGTTGACCGCCACCGTGCTCTTGCCGACGCCCCCCTTACCGGACAGCACGATGATTTTGTGCTTTATCCGGCAGAGCCGTGAGGAAAGACGGCGGCGTTCCTCAAATTGCTGCTGATTTTCACCCTGATGCTTGTCTGTTGCTGAACAACTGCTGGATGAACATGAATCACAGGCTGTCGGTGCACAAGCCTGTTCCTGATGAGTAGTACCTTGCTGCTTTGTTTCCATTTTGTGGTGCCTCCTGAGATATTGTTTGGTGTTTAGCTGTCAAAGCCAGCCTATGAGCAGGATGAACCACGCTCTGACGATATTACAAATCCGTTTTCGTATGTGATTTTCATAACGTTGCTCCTTTGTAAGTTTACAGCATCTGGGAAACCTGCCGCCAGACCTGCCTGATGTCATCGGCTACAGCCGTATCCATTTCAACCACTGCTTTCTGTTGAAGTTGGGCCTCGGTCACAGAACGGTCATAGCGGATACGGCTCGTTGTCCCGGCGCCGGCTGAGCGTGCTGCAGCCTCTATGCGATCTGCCTGTTGAGAATTAATGTTCCACTTGTTCACGCACACAGCGGTCGGAACGGAAAAGTGACGGGCCAGTGCCAGTACCCGTTGCAGATCATGCAGACCCGACACAGACGGCTCAGTTACCACCAGTGCAAGGGAGACACCGCTGAGGGAGGCGATCACCGGACAACCGATGCCGGGAGGGCCGTCGGAGATAATCAGCGGAATCTGTTTTTTAACGGCCAATGCCAGGGCCTGTTCACGCACCGTAGAAACCAGCTTGCCGGAATTCTCAGCGGCAATCCCCAAATGCGCATGAACCATCGGCCCGCAGCGGGTGTCGGAAATCATCCACTCACCGCAATGCCGTTCTGGAAAATCAATCGCTTCGGCGGCGCAAAAGCGGACACAGACACCACACCCCTCACAGGCAACCGGATCAATCCAGTATTTTGTCCCGTTAGTGCGGACAGCATCAAAACGGCAGACATCAAGGCATAGCCCGCAACCGGTGCACTCTATTTGATCAATATTCGCCTCGTGCCCACTGGAAAAAACATGCCTCTGTTCCACTTCAGGCTTAAGTAGCAGGTGGAGGTCGGATGCATCGACATCGCAATCGGCTAGTACCGCTTTGTCTGCCAGAACAGCGAACGATGCCGTGATGCTGGTTTTACCGGTACCCCCCTTGCCGGACAGAATTACCAATTCGCGGATATGTTTCTTTATCATAGTTGGCATCCCGCTGTCAGTAATTCCTGCTTCAATTTTGCAGCCAGTTCAGCAAACATCAGGCCGTATTCAGGCAGAGCACGAGCAACCAGATCACCACGTGAGGTAACCTCGGCAATCTGCCGGTCGTCTGACAGAGAAAGTAATACCGGTAATTTTTCAGTCCGGCAATAATGGTAGAGCCCAACCTGATCTTCTCCCGCTCTATTTACAACAATAGCACAGGGCAGCTTCAGCTGGCGTACGGTTGCCACTGCCAGTTTAAGATCATGCAGACCAAAGGGGGTTGGATCAGTTACCAGCAGCACGTAATCAGATTCCCTCAGGGTCGCTACCACCGAGCAGGAAGTCCCTGGCGGGGCGTCCAAAATAGCAGGAATATCATCCAGCAGCAGCTCTCTAACGGCGCGAATTACAGGTGGTACTACCGAAACACCGACTTCCAGACGTCCCTCCAGAAACCTGATATTTCCGTGCTGCCCCACAGCAACCTGCCCAATTAAATGAGGTCGCTCGGTAATGGCTCCAGTCGGGCAGATTCGCAGACACCCACCACAACCGTGGCATAACTCGGGGAAAACCAAAGTCCTGGCCCCCAGTGAGACGATGCCGTGAAACTGGCACAGTTTAGCGCACGCCCCGCAACCGGTACAGCGGATAACATCCACTTCCGGGAACAGCATGGTAACTTCTCTTCTGTCAAACAGTTCGCAACGGAGAAAAAGATTGACGTTGGGTTCTTCTACATCACAATCAGCCAGCTGTACCGGCTGACCAAACATGGCTGCCAGGTTGAGCGAAACCATTGTTTTCCCGGTACCTCCCTTGCCGGAGGCAACTGCTATCCGGACAGCTTTCTTAATGCCTTCGACGGCCACTACCACTGCCCTTCAGCATCACGTCCTTGACGGTTTTTGATCAGTTGAATGCTGTTCTGTCCCAGATCATAAATCAGAAAATTGGCGGCACGACCAAAACTAGAGTCCATTGCCGCCGCTAAATCTTGCCCTGATGTGGTAAAGGCTATTTTTCTCAAAATATCTCCTGTTTCTACAAAAAGTAAAAACACCGGTGTCGCACCCCCTGGTTCGACACCGATGCCCATTTCTGCTCAACCTTCACATAGATAGGCTTGCAGACTCAGGATTTTTTCAGCGCTGTCCACGCCCCTTCGAGCAACCACCATTCCGGCTACCATTCCCGAATCTAATTCCATTGCCGCATTCCTGTTGGCCACGATAATCTGTCTTGGGCTGTTGCTCCACTACTGTCTGGTCCTTTACGGTTTCGCGATTCAGCCGTCCCGGCATACCGCTGCCGCTGCAGAAACCAAGTCCACGACCGCTCTTTGAGCCGGCATTCATAGGTCCTTTTCCGTTTCCATTTGGCATTACCTGTTCCTCCTTTGTGCATATCCTGCCATCATTTTTCCGATGGCTCCCTGCAGGGGTGCTTTAACGCGCCATGCCGCTTTCCCCTGCAACAACCGGGCATGGCCAGATGTCCGTCTTTTAGGCTGTCAGACAGGCATGCCTGAATAACCTGTTCCAATCCGCCGGCAACAAAAGACACCACCTTGATGCCGCGCTCTGCCAAGGCCTCACAGGAACCTCGGGTGATTGCGCCGCAGATCAGCTGCTCCACCTGAAGTGTCGTCAAACGCAGTACCCGCTCCTGTGTGTCATCAGTGGCAAAGCGCCTCTCGGACTGGCCGACGATCCTCCCTTCGGCGGTCTCAATAATCCAGAGATGCCGGGCGACGTCAAAGACCGGTGCTATACGTTTATTCCAGATTGAAAAAGCAATTTTCCCCACGTTGTTGCTCCGGACAGCGATCATCAGTTATCTAATTCAGAAGTTTGTAACGCATAGAGTATGCCAGTGTTTGCATTGCTGATATCTCACCGGTATAATTGCTTTTTTATATTTAGTGGAGGTCTGAAGCGGTGGTGTGTAAACGCGGTTGTGCAACTGTAGCAACGCACTACAGTTGCACAACCGGTACTCTATGGGGTTGCTTTTGAGCGGCCATCCTTTTCAGGAAGGGTGATGCCAAGGTGCTTCATCTTGCGGAAAAGGGTGCTCTTGTGCATTCCCAACTCATGAGCCGCTGCCAGACGACTGAAACCGTTCCTCTCAAGCGCTGTTCTGATCGCCTGGGATTCCATTTGCGCCCGGGCATCCTGCAGTACGGTCGGCACAGAGGAACGGTTGCCGTGGGAGGTCATCTCATCGGGTAAATGGGTCATCTCGATCATGCCGTCTGGACATACTATGAAAGCACGTTCGATGATGTTTTCAAGTTCACGCACATTTCCGGGCCAGTCGTGGGCCATCAGCAAAGATAACGTTTCCTGGGATATGCCCCGTACAGTGGCGTGATGAAGGCGGTTGTATTTGGCAATAAACTGCTCCACCAGAAGCGGAATGTCCTCTTTCCGACGTCTTAGCGGCGGCAGTTCAATCCGCACCACGTTGACCCTGTAGTAGAGATCCTCGCGGAATTGACCACTTTTAGTCAATTGAGTCAGATCGCGGTTGGTGGCCACAATAATCCGCACATCGGTAGGCAGCGTTTCCGTGCCGCCCAAAGGCTCAAAACTGTGTTCCTGCAATACCCGCAACAGGCGGACCTGCAGTGCAGGGCTGACATCGCCGATTTCATCCAGAAACAGCGTCCCCCCCTTTGCAAGGGCAAAACGACCCGGCTTATCCTTGTTGGCTCCTGTGAAAGCTCCGGCTTTATAGCCGAATAGTTCAGATTCCAGCAGTGTGTCCGGCAGAGCGCCGCAGTTCAGCGCAACAAACGGCCCCTTGCTTCTGCGGCTTAATGCATGGACCGTACGCGCCATCAGTTCTTTGCCGGTACCGGTCTCTCCGGTTATCAGCACCGTGCTGGGGCTGGCTGCAATGGCCGGTATCACTTCGAAAAGTTTTTGCATTAGCGGACTGCGACTGACAATATCCCCGACATGGGAACGCCCTTCAAGCTCATGCCTCAAAGTCTCAATCTCGCTTAAGTCACGAAAGGTTTCCGCCCCACCCACAACCTGTCCGTTACTGTCCTTCAAAACTGCGGTGGAAAGGCTGATCGGGATTCTGCCGCCATCTTCATCAATAATGTAGCCGGATCGACCGATGATCGGTTTACCGTTTTTCATGGTTTTTCGCAGGGCGCAGTTCGTCTCGCACATATTGGAACGGAACACCTCCGAACAAAACCGCCCGATGGCATCTTTGCGAGATATACCGGTAATCTCTTCTGCCGCCCGATTGAAGGAGTTAATCCGCCAGTCAAGATCAACCGTAAAAACGCCGTCTGAGATGCTTTCAAGGATCGCATCGGTGGTGGTGCCGCTAACTTCCGGAGTATGTTTCTTTTGTCGTGTCATGGAGGCAGGTTGCTCCCAAATTCGATTTTAATTAGTACGTAGCACCATACTCTAGATTGGTCTATAACTGCAATAGTATGGCCCAGTAAAGATAGTGTGCGGATCAGAACCGTAGATCAGAAACTGAACTCCTTGGTTGACCTGTCTGATAATTCAATGTATGCGTTTTTATGCAATTTCAAAAAAAACATAAAAATGGTTCATTCTGTAGTAATAGGTCGGTGTCCTGTATATCCTGTTATAGTGCATATCTATCTAAAGTGGAGGTTTTATAGTATGGAAGAGCGGATGAATGACCTTGAGATGCATTATATGCAGCAGGAGGTGACTATTCAGGAGCTGAATGAAATAGTCTGCCGGCAGGAACTTTTACTGGAACAGCTGCGGCGGGATTTTGCGTCGCTGAAGGAGCAGTTTATGGTCATGTCGCCATCCGTATCGCGCGACGCTGGTCAGGAAGAACCGCCGCCGCATTATTAACATCATTGGAGTCGCCACGTGTTTAGAGGTTAAAAGCCTTTTTTGCCACTAAAAACGCGCGTTTAAGTCCTGAAACGAGGCTGTTTTTAACATGATATAAAGCCTGACCGTTAGCTTTGTCCGACCCCAGGAATCCCCTAAATGGATATTTTGGCGCAGCATTTTTAGGCGAGTTCTACTTTTAATCGTTTTCCAAGTGCCAGTGCTGCCCTTTCTAGTGTCTGTAATGTTACGGAAACATTCCCTGGGTCGAGCAATCTGTCCAGTGCCGAGCGGCTCGTGTGCATCTTGTTTGCAAATGCGGTCTTTGAGAGATTTGATTTGTGCATCTCCTGCTCAATTTGATACGCAATAACACGCTTGATTGCTGTGGCCTCCACGTCAGCTAATAAACCTTCCTCTTGCAGAAAGTCGTCAAAGTTTGATCCCGAATGAATGTTGTTCATTATTTATTCCTCCAATAGTTACCGAGTCTTGTCATTGCCGTTTTGAGTTCGTTTTGTGGTGTCTTATTTGATTTCTTGATGAATCCATGAAGCAGAATCATCTGGCTTGCATTGCATCGACAGTGAATAAAACCCGCGCTATGCCGCCCGGTAAGGATGAGCGGACTTCCCACAGGTTCTTGTCCATTTTTCTGATAAGCGGCATTCCTAAAGGCCAGCCAAGTTGAGCAGTTTTGATGTCTTCGCCAATAATTCGCTTATCGTCTCGGTGGAGTTCTTTAAGCCAGTCACGTACCGGTTCATTTCCGGCATCGGTTCGATAAAAGTTCACAGTAAGAATAAAATCGGTCTGTTCCATATCGGAAGTGTACCATAATTGGCGCAGTGTTCAACAAAATACTGGCCGGGGTTTTCCCGGCCAGTATTTAAATAAGGAGAATGTTCCTCATTTACTAAAGTGCTCTATTGGGTTGTGCAGGTTTACTTCTGTTTTAGAATGCTCAGGCTAACCAATACTGAGGGGGCAGAACTCAATTCCGCTGAAAACTCAAACTCATCTTCTACAGTAGATTTTTGAAAGTTGTTTAATATCGGTGCATTACAAGACGCAATTTTGGTCTTGGCACTATGAATCCGTTCTTTGATAACCCGTTTTTCTACGCTCTGATTGCTCTGATTGTAGGCGGTACGGCAACACCCGCTGCCCTGAGAGATGGTAGGAGTAGAACCCCGTCACATCAGCAGAGTTGAAGGTGGGTACAACTCTCCATCCATTGAACGTCTTGCTAAAATATCTGAAGCACTCGGTGTTCCAATCAACGAGTTTTTCAATTTTATGCACCTCGATACTCCCGTGACACGCCTTGAAGATATAGATAGTTTAATTAGGGGTTTGAACGAAGAGTATCAGCAGATCATCTTTAAAATTGTGCATGCATTTGAAAAATAGGTCGAAACATCGATCGTAGACTGTCTATTTCCCTGCTGTTTCGAGAGCAGTAGTAATACCGTATAGCCCAAATAATCATTGGTGGTTAGGCTTTTCCGTCGTCTTCTAGGTGATGGGCATTAATTTCCTTTTGACTTTAATCTCCCCTCTCTGTTACAACCCACGCTACAATTGATTCACAAAGACGAATTGGTGCTGTGCTGTGAAAGCATAGTTAAAAGGGAAGAAGGTTGAAATCCTTCGCTGTCCCGCAACTGTAACAGGTGATGAACGCCGCAACTTAAGCCACTGGAATTATCCGGGAAGGCGCGGCTAGTAAGATGACCCTGAAGCCAGGAAACCTGCCATTCCGATTAAAGTTTTGGGACCTCCGTGGAACGAGGAGCTTCAAGCCTGGTCGTATCTGATCCGCTGGTTTTCGAGCCTCTGCCCCTTACACGGACAGGGGCTTTTCTTATTGCAACTTAGTTGATCCGAAAGGGTGATTCGTCTTTTTGAGGTAAGTCTTTGTTTTATCGGCGTGTATCCGTTTTTATCGGCTGTTAACTGCCTGGTTGGTTGGGGGGGAACAATGGCACATACAATCTTTATTACCGGCGGGGCTCGCAGCGGCAAAAGCACCTTCGCCGAAAAAAGGGCAGGGGAGTTCGGATCCCGACTATGCTATCTGGCTACAGCTCAGACGCTGGACAGCGAGATGGATGAGCGGGTCAGGCGGCACTGCGAACGGCGCGGAGATGAATGGAACACGATCGAGGAGCCTATTCACCTGTCACAGGCGCTGGCGCGCTCGGACGGGCAGTACGATGCAATCCTTGTTGATTGCCTGACACTCTGGCTTTCCAACCTGTTGTTCAGATACGAAAATGCTGCTGAAGAAATTGAAGAGCGGATTATCGAGGATTTGCAGCGATTAAAAAATACGCTGCAGGGAATGGTAACGCCGGTGGTGCTGGTCAGCAACGAGGTTGGCATGGGGATCGTGCCGGACAACGCTCTGGCGCGAATGTTTCGTGACATCGCCGGCAGGACGAATCAGGCCCTGGCAGCGGCGGCTGATGAGGTATATGTCCTCATCAGCGGGATTCCGTTGAAGTTGAAGTAAATAGAAAAAGGAGAGCTTTAGTATGGACATCATCAGGGAGACGTTTTCCCGGATCAAACCGGTCAGCCGGGAACTGCTGCAGCAGGTGCAGATGCGGCTGGACAACAAGACCAAACCGCCCGGTTCACTGGGGCGGCTGGAAGAATTCGCCCGTCGCATCGTCGCGATCAGCGGCAATCCAGATCCGGACCTTGCGAAGAAGGTCATTTTTACGTTTGCCGGAGATCATGGTGTCACTGAAGAGGGTGTTTCACTGTTTCCCCGCGAAGTTACCGCCCAGATGGTGCTGAATTTTCTCTCCGGCGGTGCCGGAATCAATGTGCTTGCCCGGCATGTAGGGGCGGATGTGCGGGTCGTTGACGTCGGGGTAGATTATGATTTTAAAGATACGGTCGGACTGATACAAAAAAAAGTTGCCCGCGGCACGAAAAACTTTTCCAAAGGTCCGGCCATGTGCCGTGAAGAGATGATTACAGCCGTGACGGTGGGTATCGAGTTGGCGGATCAATGCCGGGCCGAAGGAGTAGGGCTGGTCGGCACGGGCGAGATGGGGATCGGCAATACGACGCCGTCATCGGCCATAATTGCGGTCATCTCCGGTAAGACTGTGGCAGAGGTGACTCATCGCGGCACAGGCATCGGTGACGAGGCGCTGGCCAACAAAATCCGGGTCATTGAGCGGGGTTTAGCCCTCAATAAGCCTGATCCCCGTGATCCACTCGATGTGCTCGCCAAAGTAGGCGGGCTGGAAATTGCTGCGATCGCCGGGCTGGTGCTGGGGTGCGCGGCAAACTCTATCCCGGTTGTCATCGACGGCTTTATCTCCACGGCCGGAGCCCTGATCGCCTCTGAGCTGAATCCCAATGTGCGGGATTACGTCTTCGCTGCCCATGAATCTGTCGAGATCGGTCATAGTTTCATGCTGGAGCGGATTGGCGCCGAACCGATTCTCGATCTCCAGTTCCGCCTGGGTGAGGGTACCGGAGCCGCTCTGGCGATGACACTGATCGAGGCCGGAGTAAAGATACTGAGGGAGATGGCGACCTTTGAACAGGCCGGGGTATCGCAACGGTAATGAGATTCTACATCATCGCCCTGCAATTTTTGACGATCATCCCGCTCCCATTCACCGTTCGCTGCGAGAAGGAGGATCTGGGGCGCTCGACCGCACTCTTTCCGCTGGCCGGATTGACGATCGGCCTCCTGCTCGCCGGTCTGAATTGGCTCCTTGCCCCCTGGCTGGCACGGCCGCTCTGCGATGCGCTGTTGATTACCGCTCTGGCGGCGATCACCGGCGGGTTGCATCTGGACGGTCTGGCTGATGTCTGTGACGGTCTGGCTGCGCGGGGCAGCCGGGAACGTTTTCTGGCGGTCATGAAGGATTCACAGGTGGGGGCGATCGGGGCGGTTGGTCTGGTGCTCGCTCTGCTGCTGAAATGGCAGGCGCTTGCGGTGGTGCCGGCGGAGCTCAAGTGGCAGGCGCTGCTGCTCTTCCCCGCTCTGGCCCGCTTCGGTCAGGTGCTGACATTGACCGGTGCCCGCCATGCCCGCCAGGATGGCCTGGGAGCGATGTTTGCTAAAGGTTCTGGTGGCTGGACGCTCTTTCTGGCCTTTTTAACAGCTGCCTCCGCCAGTATTTTTCTGCTCGGCAGCAAAGGGGTGATTGCTGTCGTTGCGGTTTGCATGCTTACCTTTGCCGGGCGGCTGTTCTTTCAACGCAAACTTGGCGGCCTGACCGGTGATACAATCGGCTGCATTAGTGAGCTTAATGAAATTCTGGTGCTGGTTGTTGTTTCTGCATCACCGCTGATCAGGTTGTGACAGCTGTAAAAATTCAGACATTTGGCTTCGGAGAATAATCATGACACCACATACCCGCATCTATCTCATCCGCCACGGTCAGGTAGCCGGTTTCGACCAGCCCCGTTACAACGGCCAGACCGACGTAGCGCTGACTGATTATGGCATGGAACAGTACCATTGTCTCAAAGATCGACTGGCAGATAAAAAAATATCTGCCTGCTATACGAGCGATCTGACCCGCTGTACGACCGGCGCCGGGATCATCTGCCAAGCATTAGGCATCGAGCCGACCTCCCGCAGTGAATTGCGCGAGGTGAACATCGGAATATGGGAAGGGCTCGCCTGGCAGGAGATCCAGTCTACCTGGCCGGACGGATGGCAGGCTCGGCAGGCCGATCTGGTTAATTATCGAGTCCCTGGAGGTGAAAACCTGCTGGATGTTGAAGCACGGGTCATGCCGGTCATCAATGAAATTGTGGAGCGTCACAAAGAGCAAGAGGTGCTGGTAGTCGGGCATGGCGGGGTCAACCGCATCGTGCTGCTGAATGCCGTCGGCGCGCCTCTGGCCGGGATGTTCAACATCGAGCAGAATTACGGCTGCCTGAATATCATCGATTATTATGCCGATGGTCGGGCGACGGTGAAGCTGCTGAACGGGTGACCATCACCCGTCCGGCGAACCATAAATATTCTTTTTTGTGATTTCAATCACAACTGCTTCGCATGTTATCAGCTATAACTCCCATCTAAATTACAAGCAGCAGCATTAAACATGCGTAGACGATAATACTAAACCATTTGTGAAAATGGGACGGAAAGCCTACTGGGTCTCAACGAGACAGCCGGGTCGCCGAAATATCATGAAAGATATTCGGCACCCGGCTTTTTTGTGTCGAAAACACCCCAGGATGCTTGAAGGCGTCACACGTTAACAAAAGGAGTAGACATGAGAAGATTCGTTAAAAGTACATTTATCACACTTACTGTAGTTACCTTGATGCTTGTTGGAATGATGCTTGCCGGTTGCGGCGGTTCCGGCGGCGGTATGTCGTCTCAGGTTTTGAGTGGCAACGCCTCTGTCGGAGCTCCGCTGGCCGGACAGGTGAGTCTTAAGGATTCTTCCTCCCCGCCGCAACTGAAAACAACGGTTATCGGCAGTGACGGCTCTTTCGCCTTCGATATTACCGGCCTGAAAGCGCCGTATATCCTTCAGGGGACCGGTAACGCCGCAGGAACGTCTTATAAACTGCATTCCTTTGCCGACGGGGTGGGGATCGCCAATGTCAATCCGCTTTCCAACGTGGTAGTGGCTGGCGCAGCAGGAGTCAAGGATCCGGAGCAGCTCTATGCAGCGCCAGATCCTAGCACGCTCCAGAAAATTAAATCAGGGCTGCCTGTCGCCACTAGTGACATCCTGAGCCAGCTCCAGCCGCTACTCAAGCTGTACAGCGCCGACGGCAAAGATCCGATCAAGGATCACTACGATTCCGATCATCAGGGCCTGGATGGCCTGTTTGACAACGTAAATATCACCATCCCCAACGGGATCATTACGGTTACCAATGCAAAAACCGGTGCAGTGATCTTCACAGCCAGTGTTACCGATATCAAAAACGGGCAGTTCTCACAAGATTCCGGCACCCTGCCGCAAGCTCCGGCGGTAAACTTCCCCGTTGAAAGCAGCAATTCTCCCCCCACGACTGCTGTGCCGGCTCTCCCAACTCTCCCGGCGGCACCAACCGGGGTAATTGCCGCCGGCGGGACCAAGCAGGTGGCGCTCTCCTGGAGCAGTGTCAGTAATGCCACTTCCTATAACGTGTATTACGCGACAACCTCCGGTGTGACTACTGCCAATGGGACAAGAATTACGAATACCGCCACTCCCGCGGTTCAGACCGATCTGACAGCCTCGACCACCTATTACTACATTGTCACAGCGGTCAACAGCGTCGGTGAAGGTGCACCCTCGGTCCAGGTGGCTGCTGCCACCCTCAGCGCCACTCCAGCTCCGGCCGCACCGGCAGTACCAAGCGGCATCACTGCCACCGGCGGCGCTAACATGGTGACCCTGTCCTGGACGGCATCCACCGGAGCGAGCTCGTACAACATTTATTGGTCGACAAATAAAGGCGTAACGACTGCCAACGGTACTAAAGTCGCCGGTATTACCACACCATACGTAAAAACAGGCCTTTCCGCAGGCACCGCCTACTATTTTATCATCACGGCAGCCAACAGCGTGGGAGAAAGCGCTGCCTCGCCCCAGGTGACGGCGACAACCAGCGTGCCCGCGCCTGTATTCAAGCAGCTGACCCTTGCCTGGGATCCTGTTGTCGGCGCCACCTCTTATAATCTGTACTGGTCAACCGTTCCTGGGGTTACCACCGCCAGCGGGACAAAGATCAGCGGTATCAGCAGTTCCTCCTATGTTCATACCGGGCTGGCTGCCGGGACTACCTATTATTATGTCGTAACAGCCTCAGACAGCGCCAGCGAAAGT
>JAFLLC010000068.1:32216-55300 GCA_019162745.1 Deltaproteobacteria bacterium
GCTTCAATCCCGGCATCCGGGACCACTCAACTGTAACTGCGGCAAGGGTGCAGATGTCACTGCAACAGCGCTTACGATAGTTCAGTTTCAGATGTTCCAATCAGGGGGTTCCGTTCAGCGGAGCCCTCTTTTGCCCTCCGCTCGTTTTAAAACTGCAGGATCAAGGGAAACTTGTACTCCTCATACACCTATTACCCGCTAGCTGTTTGCGATTGTCCCCACCTTAAAGAACTCATGAAAAAAAGGCGCCTGACTTCTGGTATTTGTAGCGGTATTGAGATAGTATATTATATTACTTATTCTATGCAGATACCTGTTGCCGACACGATCAGGTTTCCCTCTGCAATACTGGCCGCCAAAATGTCCCCTCATTCCCAACCCAGCGATTACAGCCGCTACTTCACCTTGAGGCAGAAGGTCTATCTTGTCAAAATGTCGGCGGAACGCAATAGCACAATCTACGAATCGTTAAGCGGTGTGGTCACCTCCAGTGATGTTGATTCGCTTGAGCTCCTGATCACCCACGGTGGGCAGGATATGCATGGCGATGAGGCCGGAGTCGCAACCTACAAACTGACAAGTGAGGCTCTGGGGAGCGGTCTCCAGGTTTTGGCGGACCTGACCGGCATTACCGCCGGCACAGTTTTTAAATTTCGTATGCATGGTACGCTGGAGATGTTCCAGCGCCGTGATGTCACACGCGTTGATTTGTCTGCCCGGATATTCCATCTGCGCGGAAATTTCCCGCTCGCCTTTTTCAAGAAGGAGTGGAGGCGGGTTATGGATCATCTGCAAAAAAATAGTGTACTGCCGGGTCTTGTTCTGCAGGATACCAGGATCAATCTCAGCACAGGCGGGATAGGGCTTACGGTTGACGCAAATAACCGGCCGACGCCGCTCTCCATGTTTTTTATCTCACTGGATAAAGGGTCCCCGGTTTGCGCCCTGGCGGAGACCCTCTGGGAACAGGGGGGGGATGAGGGGATGCTGCGTTGCGGATTTCGCTTTATTCATATCCTCAAGTCGGACCAGGAGCGCATCAACAACTGTGTCAGTGAACTGATACGGAAAAATGGCGGCACCCACCTGGACTACAAGCGCAATTGGGTGCTGCTGGACAAGATGGTGGCGGATGCCCGCAAATCGGAATGATTTTTTTGCCGCACCCGGGATATGCTATCACGAGAAAATAAGACTCTGAAAGGAGATGAAAGATGAGAACACGAGGCCCCAGAACAGTAACACTGCCGAGCGCCGAGGCTGCTGCTGCGATCCTTAAAAAAATGCGCGGCGAGGTTGACAGCAACTCCAATTACCGTACAAAATCGCTGAAGATCCACGGCCCGGTCTGTGCCAAATGCGGTCGCGAGTTCGACCAGGCCAGCATCAATCTACTGACTGTTCATCATAAGGACGGTAATCATCACAACAACCCTCCCGACGGATCAAACTGGGAGAACCTCTGCAGTCACTGTCATGACGACGAACATTCGCGCGGGGAGTTGGGGGAGTATCTTTCCAAGACTACTTGAAGTTCTGGTAGATCATTCGTCCGACCAGCAGAAGCACCATTGTGATGAACACCGGCCTGATAAAGGCAGTGCCACGCTTGATGACCAGTTTTGATCCGACCCGCGCCCCCATAAACTGTCCGACCCCCATAACGATCCCTTCAACGAAGCGTACCTGGCCGACCGAAAGAAAGAAAATGAGAGCCACAAAGTTGCTGGTAAAGTTCATGACCTTGGTGGTCGCTGTGGCCCTCATCATGGAGTAACCGAGCAGCATCATGAGGGCCATCGTCCAGAATGAGCCGGTTCCCGGCCCGAAAAAACCGTCATAAAAACCAATGGAAAGTCCGAACAGCAGGTAAAACAGGCCGGCCTTCATCCGCGCGTGGGAATCCTCAGCGCCAAGACGTGGTGATAGCAGGGTATAGATCGCAATTGCCGCCAGCAGCCATGGAATCAACTGCTTGAGCGATGCTGCATCAAGGAGTTGCACCGCCCAGACACCGAGCGCAGCGCCAATGGCTGTCCAGAAAATACCGCTCCAGCAGTCACTCAATTTTACGGTGCCAGCCCGCACAAAATGGAGCATGGCGCTGCCGGAGCCAAAGGATGCCTGGAGTTTGTTGGTGCCGAGTGCCACCTGCGGCGGGAGGCCGATACCCATCAGGACCGGAACGGTGATCAGTCCGCCACCGCCGGCGATGGAATCTACCAGTCCGGCAACAAAGGCGGCTCCGAAGAGGAGCGGCAGGAGGATTTCAGGGGGCATGGCGAATCAGTTCGCCTTGGACCACGACAGGCGCCCTTCCAGCCAGCGGGAGAGGCTGGTGAAAGCGAAGCAGAGGATGAAATAGACTAACGCGATGAAGATAAATATTTCGGTCGGGAAGGCCATGGTGCGGTTGTTGATTTGCGTGGCAACATGGGTCAGTTCGGAAACGCCGACGATAAACGCCAGCGACGTGTCTTTGATCAGCGATACAAACTGGTTGACGAATGAAGGGATCATGTTGCGCAGACCCTGCGGAAGCACGATGTACAGCATGACCTGCCACTGTTTCAGGCCGGTGGAGATGGCTGCTTCGGTCTGCCCTTTCGGGATCCCTTCGATGCCGGCGACGACGATGCGTGACATGTAGGCCGAAGTGAAGAGAGTCAGCGCCATAATGACGGTATTGTTTTCAGCTACCTTGCCGAACAGCGCCGGCATCAGAAAATACATCCAGAAAATGACCATCAGGAGCGGCATGCCGCGCACCAGATTTATGAAGGCAAGGGCCGGATAGCGGACAACGGAAAAACGCGAGACGCTGAGAAGCCCCAGAATCAACCCGCCGAAGAAGGAGAGGATGCATGATACAACCGCCAGATAAAGAGTCAGTCCCACCCCGCCGAGTGGGCCGTGGGGGTAGCGGCCGATCATGAAGTAGGTGAAGTTGTCGGTTATGACCGATATGTCGAAAAACGGTTCCATATCAGGCCGCCTTGTGAGCATTAAGGACTTTTTCGTTATAGATATTGACCAGTGCTGTAATTATGATAGAGAGAGCCAGATAGACGACCGTTGCCGCAGTAAAGGCTTCAAACCCCCGGAAGGTATAGCTCTCGACCTGGCGTGCCTGGTACGTCATCTCCATGACGCCGATCGTCATGGCCAGTGATGAGTTTTTGGCGACGTTCAGAAACTGGTTGACCAGTGGCGGAATCGTGATTCGTACCGCCTGCGGCAGGATGATGTACTGCATTGAGCGGAGGTACGAAAAACCGGCACTGCGGGCCGCTTCCATCTGCTCTTTCGGGATCGAGAGTACGCCGGAGCGAATATCTTCGGCGATAAAGGCCGAGGTGTAGATGGTGAGGGCGATGGCGGCGGCGGCGAATTCGAAGCCGGTTTCGTTAAGCCAGTCGTTGATGAAGGTCGGCAGAATTTTATAGGAGCCAAAATACCAGAAAAAGATCTGTACCAGCAGCGGGGTATTGCGAAAAAATTCCAGATAGACGTGCGCGAACCAGCGGAACGGTCTGTTGTGCCCCATGCGCATGACGGCGATCAGTAACCCCAGCACGAAGGCCAGCACGATCGAAACTGCAGACAGCTTGAGAGTTGTCAGCAGGCCTGTGACGAGCCAGTCAAAATACTGTCCGGAGGTTATGATTGACCAGTTGAATGTGTAGTTGAGCACGCGGAACCTTTTTAATTGTTAAGGGACAGGAAAGGTCTTAAAACCTTACCTGCCCCTTTAACTCAGTGCATATTAAATAGTAATTTTAAAGTTTCGTTTCAGAGGAGCTTCTGATTTTGGTCCGAACCATTTGTCGAAAATTTTCTTTGCTTCGCCTGACTTCTCCATATCCAGGATGGTCTTGTTGACAAAGTTAACAAGGTTTGTGTCATCTTTGCGCATACCAAGGCCATAAGGTTCGTCGGAGATCTGGACGTTTGGAATTTCAAACTTCCCCTTCAGGTTTTTTGGTGTTTTTGCCAGAATACCGGCTAAAATGGCTTCGTCGGTTGTAACTGCCGCCACTTTGCCCTGCTGCAGTGCCAGGAAAGCCTGGGGATAGTCATCAAATGACAGCACTGTTGCGGTAGGGATAGCATTCTTTACGTTCTGCTCGGATGTTGAACCCTTGGCGGTGCCGATCCGTTTTCCTTCAAGATCCTTCAGGCTCTTGACGCTTCCCGTCTTGGTGATGAATTTCTGGCCGGTGAAAAAATAGGTGTGGCTGAAATCGATAACCTTGGCGCGCTCGGCATTCTTGGTCATGGTGGCGGCGATGATATCGATGTGCCCTTCCTGCAGCTGCGGCATGCGGCTGGCGGAGGTAACCGGTTTGAGTTCGAGTTTTACACCCATCTTTTTGGCAATGGCTTTGACGAAATCGATGTCGTAGCCGACGATCTGGCGGGTTTTCTCATCGATGTAACCGAAGGGAGGCAGGGAATCCTTGCAGCCAACCACCAGTACCCCTTTCTTCTTTGCGTCAGCCAGAGTGTCTCCAGCCAGAGCAGCTTTTGCGGTGAGCGTAGCAAGAGCCATGATCATAAACAGCGTTACCAGTTTTTTCATTGTGCATCCTCCTTGTGTGGTAGTGATTACCGGAAAACCGGTATCAGGGGCATTCGCACTGCATCGGCGTCAAAAGCTGCCGCAGAAACTGCTTGGCACGTTCATGCTGCGGGCGCATGAAAAAATCTTCAGGGGGTGCTTCTTCCAGTATCACGCCATTATCCATGAAGACGACCCGGTGTGCTACTTCCCGGGCAAAGCCCATTTCATGGGTCACGACAACCATGGTCATGCCGGAGAGCGCCAGGTCTTTCATGACCGCCAGCACTTCACCGATCATCTCCGGGTCAAGGGCCGAAGTCGGCTCGTCGAACAGCATAATGCGCGGTTTCATCGCCAGTGCCCGGGCAATGGCTACCCGCTGCTGCTGGCCGCCGGAGAGCTGTAAAGGGTATGCATCCCGTTTTTCCGCCAGTCCGACCCGGGTAAGGAGGGCCATTGCCTGTTCTTCAGCCTCTTTTTTCGGGATATTGCGTATTTTGGTAGGAGCCAGGGTGATGTTGCCGATAACCGAGAGGTGCGGGTACAGATTGAACTGCTGAAAAACGAAGCCGACTTCTGCCCGCAGCTTGTTAAGATCGGTTTTTTTGTCGGAAAGATCCATGCCGTCAACAATCAGGGAACCGTCGTTGATCGGTTCAAGCTGGTTGATGGTGCGGATCAGTGTTGACTTGCCGGAACCGGAAGGGCCGCAGACTACCAGCACTTCTCCGGGAGTGATATGCAGGTTGATGTCGTTAAGTACGTGCAGTTTTTTGAACCACTTGTGCACGCCTTTAAAAGTAATCACAAATTGACTCCCTGATTTAAATAAAACGATGTTACGAGTTTTTTACCATACTGAAAGAAGAAAGAAAAGGGCTATTATAGCGGAAGTTGTTTTTTACCCGGCCAGTAGCTGCCGCCGCTTATGGTGGCGGTGATGCTTCCGACCACTACCTTCGATTTCATCTGCACCGGTATCCGGCGGTCATCATCGGTCAGCCAGATGAATATATCTCCGGTCCTGGCAAATATCCCCTCCGATTTCAGGAGCGGGTGGATCACGACGGTTTTGAACCGTCCCAGAGGAGTGTCAATTTCTTCCCGGCGCAGAACCTTTACCTCTGTGTTCCAGAGCCGCTTGCAGTCATAGATGTCTATGAAATATGACGTGCCGACCTTTAGTGGTATCGTGCGTAAGTAGAAGAAACTGGAGAGGCTATCGTACGTCATCGCTGTGATGGTCTGTTTCTGCTCGGTATTGTTGCGGTGATTGATCGTTGTAACTTCAAACTTCTGATGGTTGAAACGTGCTTCCCGGTTTGTGATCGTCTTCCCTTCATGCTTTCGCTCCTTGTACAGGTGCGGAACGCCGATATTTTGAGAGTGAGAGCCCGGAGTCAGAAAGGATTCTATTCTGTCATCCACCGGGAAAAAGAAGCGTAACCAGTCCGCCGACCGGGCCGTTGAAACGATATGGATATCGCTGCCCTCCTGCGTGACCTCCTGAACTGCATGGCCGGCGGGGACACCGATGTAGGAAAGCTCAAACTCCAGTCGCTCGGGGATCGGGAATGCAACCGCCCTGTTCGCCAGACAAAAGAGCGTGAGCGCAACCAGGGTTGCGCTCAGCATATTTATGCAACATCGTCCGATCATGCTGCTCACTAAATCCCTTGCAGCCCTGTTACGCCTGACCAGCGGCCTGTGATTGCTCAAACTCGGTGCGTGCCTTGTGCATCTCTTCTACTTCCCTTAGTTTGTCACCCATCCAGGCATGGAATATCTTGGCATTTTCATAACTCATGACAACACCGGTATCGATGAAGCGTACCATGCTGCCGGCCAGGTCTTTGGGCTCTACGCCGGTTTCACGGCCGATGGCGCCCTCTGGTGTGATTTCATGTGAAATGGATTCCGGCAGTGGCTGACGCTCAAGGTAAAAGTTGACCACCATTTCGCCCCGAGGTGAAAAGCCACCCTGCGCGCCGTTGACATACGTAGGATTATAGCCGTAGTTGAATACATATTTAAAGGTTAATTCAGGTTTTTTGCTGCTCATCGGTTTTTTCTCCTTTGACCTGCTGTCTGTAGTGAGTGCCACAATAACACTCGACTACCTACCATAATCTGCAGGGCAAGGAAAAGAATTTATTGTAATCCTTGGGGCCATGGCTATAAAAACAACAAAGAAACCGGTTACGCAATGAGGAATATCCGGGATTGTGTACTCCGCTTTTATCGGCCTCAGCCGTGTTAATCTTGACTTTAAGCCGGAATACCTGCTATTCGTGTGCTGCCATATATGGGGCAAGGAGTTGTAATGAAACCGCTTTTTTTAAATCCCCCCACCTTTGAAGATTTTGACGGCGGCGCGGGTGCTCGCTACCAGGCTTCCCGTGAAGTAACCTCCTTCTGGTATCCTACCTGGCTCTGTTTTCCGGCCGGAATGATTGAAGGGAGCCGTGTCGTTGATGCTCCGGTGCAGAAATATACACTGGAAGATTGTCTGACGATCGCCAAAGAGTTTGATATGGTAGTCATGTATACCTCGACACCCACGCTGCGGATCGATATCGAGACAGCCCGCCGCATCAAGGAGATCAAACCTGGCATTGTTACCGTGCTGACCGGCCCGCATGTCTCCGTGCTGCCGGAAGAGTCGCTGCGGGCCGGACGGGGAATCATCGATATTGTCTGTCGCGGCGAGTTTGATTATTCCACCAAAGAGCTGTGTGAAGGGCGCGAGTGGAGTCGGGTGGACGGCATCAGTTTTTTTCGTGAGGGGCAGATCGTACACACCCCGGATCGTCCGCCGATCCAGGATCTGGACGCGCTCCCTTTTGTGGCGCCGATCTATAAGCGTGATCTGCCGATCGAGGAATATATCATCCCGCATTTCAAGAACCCTTACGTCTCGATCTACTCCAGCCGCGGCTGCCCCTCCCATTGTATCTACTGTCTCTGGCCGCAAACATTTTCCGGACGCACCATGCGGGTCCGCTCTCCGCAGAATGTATATGAAGAGGTCAAATGGATCGTGGACAATATTCCCGAAATGCGCGAACTCTCTTTTGACGATGATACCTTCACCGCCGATCGCACGCATGCCCGTGAAGTTGCCGCCCTGATCAAGCCGCTCGGCATCTCCTGGACAGTCAATGCACGCGCCAATACCGATTTCGAAACCTTGAAGACACTGCGCGAGGCCGGTTTGCGCCACGTGGTCGTCGGCTTTGAAAGCGGCAATGACCAGATCCTGAAGAATATCAAAAAAGGGGTCACCAAGGCTCAGGCGGTGCAGTTTTCCAAAGATTGCAAAAAGCTGGGGCTCTCCATTCACGGTGCCTTTATCATGGGTCTGCCGGGAGAGAGCAAGGACACGGTGCGCGAGACGATCGAATTTGCCAAGGCGATGGATCTTAACTCCATCCAGGCATCGCTGGCCTCTCCCTATCCCGGTACCGAATTTTATGACATGTGCAAGCAGCAGGGGTGGATCAATTCGGACGACTTTTTAGATGACAGCGGTCATCAGAAATGCATCATCAATTACCCTGATTACAGCAATGCCGAGATCTTCAACTCGGTTGAAGAATTCTACAACAAGTTCTATTTCCGCCCCAAATACATCGCCCGCAGCATCGGCCGGATGATAGTCGATGGTGACGAACGGCGGAAGCTGCTCAAGGAAGGGAAACAGTACCTGCAGTATATGCGCAAACGCAAAGAGTCCTGTTCAGATTGCCAATGAAACAGCTGATCATCACCGCTGACGATTTCGGGCTTTCGACCGGTGTTAACCGGGCGGTTGAACTGGCCTGGACGGATGGGCTTTTGACCGGTGCCTCCATTATGCCGGGTGGCGGGGCTTTTGATGAAGCGGTGCACATTGCGCGGCGCAACCCCGGCCTGCAGGTGGGACTGCACCTGACGCTGGTTCATGGCACGAGTGTTCTGCCGCAGCAGGAGATACCCGGCCTGGTAGACACCTTCGGCAACTTCAGCGACAACCCGGCAGCTGCGGGAATGCGCTACTATTTCGACAAGCGTCTGCGCGTTCAGCTGGAGCGCGAGATTGAAGCACAAATTGTACGGGTCAGAGAGGCAGGCATCGTCCCGACGCATATTGACGGCCATCTCAATATTCACCTGCATCCGGTCGTGCTGGCGATTCTGATCGAACTGATGCCGCGCTACGGCATCACTACATTCCGCCTTTCGCAGGAACGTCTGCTCCACAATCTGCGTTTTGAACGGAGCCGGATCATCGGAAAGGCGGTTGAACGCCTCATCTTTGGTGGACTGGCCGACCACGCCCGACCGCAGTTGGATCGTCTGCGGATCGGCTACGCCGAAGAGGTTAAAGGCGTTCTCAATTCCGGTCGTATGACGGAAGCCTACATCCTCAATATTGTCGATGGGTTGCAGGAAGGGTTGACGGAGATCTATTTCCACCCCGGCATTCTGCCGGATACCGAGATCAGCCGCCGCATGCCGGATTACCGCCATCAGGAAGAGCTGGCTGCCATCACCAGTCCGACAGTCAGGGAGCGGCTGAAAAAACTGCAGATACAGGTACGAAACTACCGTGGAGAGGTAAAATGCTGAAGACGCTGGTTGTCATGCTGATAGCAATAACTGCCGGGGCGGTCGGCGATATCTTCCTGACGCTGGGGATGAAGAGCACCGGCGACCTTTCGGCGATGAATCTGCGCCAGATCATCGACACCGTATTTAAAGCGTTGAGCAACTGGCGCCTGATCCTTGGCACGGCGCTGCAGGCTGTTTATTTTGGCCTCTGGCTGGCGGTGCTGTCATGGGAGGATCTTTCGGTTGCGCTGCCGCTTCAGGCGCTCAGCTACCTTGTGGTAGCCTTTCTGGCGCAGTGGTATCTTGGGGAACAGGTCGGCGGCATGCGCTGGGCCGGTATCTGTCTGATCTGTGTCGGCGTGGCGCTGGTGACGAGAAGCGGTGTAAACTTATAATAGAGGGGAGGAGAGGGATGTTGAACGTACGCAAAATAGCTTTTATCGGTGGCGGCAACATGGCTGAAGCGATCATGCGCGGCCTGTTGCGTGAGGATGTCGGGGTCGGAATCTGTGTGGCGGAAATCAGTCCCAAACGGAGGGACGAGATTGCGGCACAATTTCCGCGTGTGCGTGTGGTAAGTGATGCTGCAGAAGCGGCAGAGTGGGGTGAGGTCGTTATTCTGGCGATCAAGCCGCAACAGGCGGAGGGTGCTCTCGACCTGATTCATCCGGTTGTTACCCCTGATAAACTGGTGATTTCAATCATGGCAGGAATACCGTGCGCAAAAATTGAAGCCAACTTGGCCTCCGGATGTCGTGTCATACGTGCAATGCCCAATACTCCGGCGCTGATCGGTGCGGGAGCGACCGCCGTCTGCCAGGGACGCAAGGCCTCGTCAAGTGATCTGGATCTTGCCCGTCAGATTTTCGCCCTGGTCGGCATCGCTGTCTCTGTAGATGAGAAGTTGATGGACGCCGTTACCGGCCTATCCGGCAGTGGTCCGGCCTACGTTTTTACCTTTATTGAGGCACTGTCCGATGCCGGCGTCAAAAACGGCCTCCCGCGCGATGTGGCCTCCCAGTTGGCCGCGCAGACGGTGCTTGGCGCGGCACGGATGGTTGCTGAGACCGGCGAGCATCCGGCGCTGCTGAAGGAAAAGGTTACGTCTCCGGGGGGGACGACAATCGCGGCACTGCACGCCCTTGAGGTCGGAAGTTTCCGCGGCATCGTAATGAATGCCGTCGAGGCTGCCTGCACCAAATCAAAGGAGCTGGCCGGAAAATAATATGCTTGATTGAATCACAGCCACTACATACCGGGAGGACATCATGTTTGAATCCGCCGAATTGGGCCATAAGATCAGTAAGGCGCTCTGGAAAAAGGAAATCCCCGGTTTGCGCGAGGGGCTGCTGGATGCTCAGCTTGACCTCTCCCAGTCGAAAAAATTTCCGGTGATCATCCTGGTGGCGGGTGTCGATTCTGCCGGCAAGGGCGAAACGGTCAACCTTCTCAACGAGTGGATGGATCCCCGCCACATTGAAACACACGCACTGCGTGATCTGACCGATGAGGAGTTGGAACGCCCCCGTATGTATCGCTACTGGCGGGTGCTCCCGCCACAGGGCAAAGTCGGCGTTTTCATCGGCACCTGGTATTCTGCACCGCTGGTCGAAAATGTCTACGGCACGATCAAGAATGCCGAACTGGACCAGCAGTTGGAACGGATCCTGCGCTTTGAGAAGATGCTTTGCGACGAGGGGGCGCTGGTTCTGAAATTCTGGCTGCACCTGTCACGTGATGAGCAGAAAAAACGGCTCAAACTTCTGGAAAACGATCCCAAAACGCGCTGGAGAGTTACCGATACCGACTGGGATCACTACAAGAAGTATAACAAATTCCGTAAAGTATCAGAACGTATGCTCCGCTCAACCAGCACAGCAGAATCCCCCTGGACAATCGTCGAGGGAACCGACCCGCGCTATCGCTATCTGACCATCGGCAAGGCGATCCTCAGCGCCATGCGTCAGCGTCTCGACACTCCGGAACCTCCCCGTCACGAGATGCCGATTCCCCCTATTCTGCCGACAATCGATCACCTGCTGATCCTGCAAACGCTGGACATGACTAAAAAAATTAAAAAAGCCGAGTACGAAAGTGAACTCGAAAAATACCAGGGTAAGCTCAACCTGTTGACCCGGCACGATGATTTTAAAAAATTATCGGTAGTGGTAGCCTTTGAAGGGAACGATGCAGCCGGAAAGGGTGGCAGCATCCGTCGCATCATCCAGGCGCTGGATGCCCGCCAATATCGGGTTGTCCCGGTAGCCGCACCGACCGAGGAAGAGCGTGCCCAGCCATATATGTGGCGTTTCTGGCGCAGCATTCCCCGGAAAGGCCGTTTTGCCATCTTTGATCGCACCTGGTACGGGCGTGTTCTGGTGGAGCGGGTCGAGGGGTACTGCGAGCAGAATGACTGGATGCGTGCCTACGGTGAAATCAACGATTTCGAAGAGCAGATGGTGCGGAACAAAACTGTCATCGTCAAATTCTGGCTTTCCATCACCAAGGAAGAGCAGTTGAAGCGCTTCAAGGAGCGGGAGAAGATCGGTTTCAAACGTTACAAGATTACCGATGAGGATTGGCGTAACCGGGAGAAATGGGATCAGTATGAGCTGGCGGTCTGCGACATGATTGATCGCACCAGCACAGAAATAGCCCCCTGGACGCTGGTTGAGGCAAACGACAAGAACTATGCCCGCATCAAAGTGCTGAAGACGCTGTGCGAGCGGATTGAGAAGGCGCTCGGGTAGTAAGATTCAGTCGTATATTGCATGGATTAACGCCCTCCGGGAAACCGGGGGGCGTTTTTTATGAGATTTTTTTTCAGTATTGGGCGGAAGATGGAGAGGGAGGACTGATTCTCAAGACTTTTGCAAGAGGCTCTGTGGTTTAGGCTGTTTTGCGGATTGTCTCAATTGGCAGGAAAAGTTTAAGTGGTTGCTCCGGTATCTCCAAAAAACCGTAGCGGAGATAAAATTGCCTGGCTGTTTCATTCTTGGCATCAACAAATAGCCCGATTACTCCTGCCTGGTCGGCTATCAATGCAGTCCGATATACCGCCTCAGTCAAAAGCAACTCACCGAAGCGCTGTTTTTGCGCCTTCCGTGACACAGCTAACCGAGCAAGGCGTACCGCAGGCAGAGCATGGGCAGGATAGGTTCGGGCGTATGTTGCCGGAAATGCTGCTGGTGAGACTTCACACAGCGTGAGCGTGAAAAAACCGAGGATAGTCGGAGAACCATCAGTCAGCACGAAGGTTCGCGAAATACCTTTTTTGCCATGCTGGCGGGCGGTTGCTTTAAGAAAGGTATTCAGCTCCGGCACGCCGCAATCAAAGCCGGCACGGTCATGGCCTTTATCCAGGATTGTTATTTCCGGCACAACGTATCCTGACGGCGCTGCATGGCTTGTTTGAGATATTCATTTGGCTCGGGGGGATTTTCCATAATGGCAAACAACGCCTCTGACGAAGCTGCGGAAAGTTTGATAATCCGTTCCTCTTCCAGAACAGCATTGGCTTTTTCAAGTGCCGACTGAACAAGAAACTGATTGAGTGTAGCGCCGACAGACTGGGCTGCTTCGAAAATTTTTTCATAGACGGCAGTCGGCATACGTGCAGGAATTCGTTGTTCTGAAATCGTTTGTGGCATGATGCACCTCCTGAACGAATAGTAGTAAAGTGGCGTCAAAATGGCAACAAAAATATGGTCAACACGGGTTAAAAATATAAACGAATACTCTCTGCTCGGTTATGTAAATAGAAAAATAACAAGCAATTTCCCTTCTGACTCTTTTGACTTTTGATGCTCCTGCGACGTATCTTGACGTATATCCGTGATACACAAAAGAAAGAGGAAATATTTGTGAATAACAACTCCAGATATATTGCAGTTGATGTGGAAACCAGCGGTCTGTCCGTTCAACGGGGCGGACGGGTTATTGAAATTGGCGCCGTGGTTCTGCAGGGTGGCGTTATTGTCGCAGAGTTCGGCTCTCAAATAGATACCGGGGCGTCGATCAGCTACGGTGCTTTCCTGGTACACGGCATTTCCGAAGGTATGCTTTCTGGTCAGGCAGCGCCGGAGCATGTCTGGAGTTCTTTCCTGAAGTTTGCAGGTGATGCGCCGCTGGTAGCCCATAATGCGCCGTTTGACAGCGGCTTTATCCGGCATGAGCTGGTTCTGCTCGGTTGCGAGCTGCCAAACCAGTGGCACTGTACCGTCAGATTAGCGCGTCAAAAACTGCCGCAGTTGCCGAACCATAAGCTTGATACGGTGTATCGGTATCTGTTCGGTGGGCTGCCGAAATCGGTGCAGCGGCATCGGGCTCTGGATGATGCCCGGCTGGCGGCCCGGATCTGGGCGAGGTTGACGGAGAATTATTAGAAAGGGATGTGTTTACGCAATTGTGTGCTAGGGTCAGGCTTCTTTAAAGCTTCCCCCTTTATGAAAGGGGGATTTGCCTTTGGGGTTTTGAGGTGTTGAGGGAAGGTTGGTGGCAAGGGAGATCGTTAGTGGATAAAACATTAGTAAACATCTGGGCGAAGACGAGCAGGAACGGCGACACAAGGTGGCATCCACTTATTCTGCATATGCTGGATGTAGCGGCAAGCGCGGACACCCTTCTGGCGCGTGAACCGGAATCTACCCGCAAAAGGATGGCGGCTATTTTGGGAATGGAGTGGGTGGAAGCTCGTTCCTGGCTATTGCTGATAATTGCCTGCCATGATCTGGGAAAAGCGTGTCCCGGTTTTCAGTGTAAATGGATGGATATGACAGGTCTGCAACCTACTCGGAGCCCGAACACCGAGATTAACCATGCCTTCGTAAGTCAAATAGCTTTATCTGAATTGTTGCAGGGGATGCAGTGCCCTGAAGGTTTGGCGGAACTTATGGCTGATGCGGTGGGGTGCCACCATGGCAATCGTGCCGTTCCTACTACACTCTATTATCTGGAAGGCGATCAGCGTGCTATTGGAAGGAAAGATTGGACACAGGTGCGCCTTGGCCTAGTGGAAGCGTTGCAGGAGGTTTTCAAACCTTCTCAGATGCCAACCAAGGAAACGCTATCAGGTCCTGACTTCATGCTCCTGTCGGGACTAACAAGTTTTGCTGACTGGATCGGTTCAAACGAAGAGTGGTTTGCTTTCGGTACTGTTGATGATTGTGAAGATCTGCCGGGATGGTTTCAAAAACGAAGAGACCGTGCAGAGCAGGCATTGGACGCAATCGGCTGGGAATTGCGAACGCCGCTTGCTAAGGAGCAAAAAACCTTTGAACAGATATTCGGTTTTGCTCCTCGACCCTTGCAGCAGGCTATAGCCGATGTTCTGGCTGATTTAAAGGAACCTGCAATTTTACTGGTTGAAGCTCCAATGGGCGAGGGGAAGACGGAGGCTGCTTTTTATGCGCATTTTGAACTGCAGCGCCGATTCGGGCATCGTGGCCTTTATGTGGCTTTGCCGACCAAAGCTACCGGAAATGCAATGTTTAAGCGCACCTTAAAATTTATTCGCCAACAGGGCGTTGACCGTAGACTCGACCTGCAGCTTCTGCATGGCGGAACAGCGTTCAACGAAACCTTTCAAAATTTACGACTTGCCGGAATCCATGACCCGGAAACGGGCGGTGAGATACGAGCTGGTGAGTGGTTCACCAATAAAAAACGGGCTCTGCTTTCGGAATATGGCGTCGGCACGGTGGATCAGGTCATTCTTCCCATTCTGCCGGTCCGACATAACTTCGTTCGCCTGTGGGGGCTTGCAAACCGTGTCGTAGTCTTCGACGAAATCCATGCCTACGATGCTTACACCGGTACGCTTCTGGTTCATCTGCTGCGTTGGCTTCTGTCGCTCGGTTCGTCGGTGGTGTTGCTCTCGGCAACGCTGCCACCTAATATTCGTCGCGAGTTGGCTAAAGTGGTAAACGCTTCCTTGCCGCGACAGGAAACGGAATATCCCCGTCTTTCGGTATTTCGCCCTGGGGCGGTGGATCAAGTTCATTTCGAGGCTGATCCCGCTCGCCGCCAGACTCTGCGGTTACAAGGTATTCCCTGTGATCTGCCAAGCATGCAGATAGCTCTGAATGAACATCTTGTCAACGGCGGTATGGGCTTGGCGCTGGTCAATACGGTGCAGCGTGCTCAAGAGTTGTACCGGCTTTTTCCAGGCGGCGAGCCCCTGGAAAGCGATGGCCAGCGTGTCGGCAAGCGGCTTGCTGATGGAACGGAAATACTTCTATTTCATGCGCGCTTTCCTGCTGATAGGCGACAGAAACGCGAGGATCTTGTCTTAGCGACCTTTGGAGAAGATGAAAATAGAAGCGGGAGGAAAATTCTTATCGCCACACAGGTTGCCGAACAAAGTCTTGATCTGGATTTTGACGTGATTGCAACCGACCTTGCACCCATTGACCTTCTGCTGCAGCGAGCAGGGCGCTTATGGCGGCATCATAAACGGAAGTGCAGGCCGGTAGTTGGACCGCCCACCCTCATTGTGGCTGGTCTTGCCGGCGACGAACCGCCATCATTTGGCAAGCCGTTGTGGTGGGAGAAGGTTTATCGTGTGGATATTCTGTTGCGCACCTGGTGCCTGCTTCGGGAAGAACAGCGGCAAACTCTGACACTCCCTGATGAGATTGATACGCTGGTGCAGGTGGTGTACGAGGATACTATTAGCACCCCAAATTTCCTGATAGATAGAATGGACAAGGCACTATTGGTTGAAGGCGAGGTTATTTCTCAGCGGCAGCGCGCCAACATGGCGATTATAGGATTCCCGGATGATGGCTCCTGGAAAGAGGTGAAGTTTGAAATGGCTGGTGAGGACGAACCCGGTTTGCATCCCACTCTTATTGCCCAGACAAGGCTTGGCGAACCGTCCGTAACGGTAATCCCACTTTTCCCTTCTGATGCGTTCAGCCCGGTGATGCAGCCTGACTTCAACCAGGCTAAGAGTTGGTGTTTGCGAGCTATGAGCATTTCGCGCAAGGGTCTGGTTAATAAACTGAAAGGGCTTGGAGTACCGGAAGGCTGGAAAAAGTCAACACTGCTCCGGAACTACTTTCCGCTGGTGTTGAATGATGAAAACTGCTGGATAGAAGATGCAACGGTGCGACTGGATGACGATCTTGGACTGGTATATGAAATAAAGGAGGTCAAATGAGCCGATTCAACCTGATTGACGAGAAATGGATTCCGGTGCGATTTCCCGACGGAACACGAGACGAACTGGGTATTCTCGACACCCTGTTGCGCTCTAGGGAGATCGCTGCTATCGAAGATCCGTCGCCGCTGGTGGTAGCGGCCCTGCATCGCTTTTTGCTGGCGGTGTTGTACCGTGCATTGGAAGGGCCGACTGACATTGATCAGGCCAAGGCATTGTTCAAGGGTGGTTTGCCGGGAGATAAGATTACGGCATATCTGGAAAAGTGGCGGGATCGGTTTTGGTTGTTTGATGAGAAGTATCCGTTTGGGCAGATACCTTCTTTTGCACCAAAAAAATGGAGAACATGGACAGCCCTCGCTGTTGAATTCAATGCAGATACCGCTAAGGTTCTCTTTGATCATGCCAATGAGGCAGCTCCAGGCAGTATTGGTCTTGCTGCTGCCACTCGCTGGCTATTTGCTACACAGACATTTGCTGTTTCCACTGGCAAAAGTGAAATATCCCATACTGGGACAGCTCCGTCGGCAGGGTCAATGATGGCTATTCCTATTGGGATGTGTTTACAGGACACACTTCTTTTCTGTCTGGTCCCCCAGAACCGAATGGTGATGCAGGCAGATGTTCCGTTGTGGGAAAATGATCCTGAGTCAATTGAGTATCTGAAAACAAAAATTAAAGTACCCGACAAAACAAAAGGTGAAGATAAAGATCGAACAATCGAGAGAGGTGCCGCTGGTATTGTAGATCTTTACACATGGAGGACACGTTCAATTCTTTTCAAGGAATCATTATCAGATTTCATCTCCGCATTGGGTTTTGCATCTGGCGTCGGATACATGGAGTCAATTGATCTAGATCCGATGCTTGCATACACCATCAAAGAAATTACAGATAAAGAAACAAAGGAGAAGGTTAAGAGAAGGATGACTATTCAACTTGAGGAAAGAGGGATTTGGAGAGATTTTGATTCGTTACTTCCAGATGACACACACCTTGCTCCGAGGGTCATTGAAAATGCCGTTGTCCTTTCCAAGATGGATCGCACGAGGGTGTCGAGGGGGGTTATGATACTCGGACAGAGATATTTCCCACCGCGACCAAATGTCGCTTTCTGGAGAAAGGAATATTTTGCTTTTCCTGAAGCAATCTCTGGAGATCGCTTCATTCGTCAAGATATTCGAGGTGTCCTAATTGAAGCAGAAAAGGCAGGTGAAAAACTGAAGGGTGCATGCGAGGCCTTTGCAAGAGACGTTCTGCGACACGGAGAAAGAAAAGTCGAAATAAATGATGTGCGCAACTTTATTGAGCAGCTTACTGCGCTTCCATATTATTGGTCCAATCTTGAAGCACTTTTTCACGAAATCCTGCGCGAATACACTCTTGACAGCGACTTTGAGAATATCCGCTGCCAATGGTTAAAATCGGTACGGGATACACTGTTGGCCGCCTGGAATCAGCAAAGTGCGTCAGTATCCACTGGCGATGCCTGGACTATTCGGGCACTTGTAAAAGCCGAAGGTCCGGTGCGGCGTAAACTGAAGGAACTGAATGATGAAATATTCAAACTCGAACCAGAGAAGGAGGTCGCATGAACGGATTCATCGAATGGTTGGAAGGCTTGAACGAGAAAGACACCAAGGTGCGTGCTGTGCTACGGCGCAGCCTCGCTTTTGATCCAGGGAGATTCACTCCCGCCTATCCCTATGTTGAGCCTTTTGTAAAAGATGAGGAAAACTTTTGGCGCAGGGATATGTTCTATCTGGTGGCTGGTCTCTGGGCCAGCCATTGGCGGGTTGGCAGAGTTGGAGTGCCGATGACTCTTGGGAAGGCGTGTGCCGCATATTATGAGGGGAGAAAATCTACTAGCACGGAACGGCGTTTCATTACTCTCTTGGATTCAGATTCAGATCAGTTGCCATATCGTTTGCGGCAGATGGTTGCTCTTCTCAAGGAACAATCTATTGATTTTGACGATCTACTAAACAGGCTTTTATACTGGAATGATGACCAAAAACGCACCCAGAACATCTGGGCTCGCGATTTTTATCGAAACTTTAACCACGAAATTGACACTAAATCTAACAGCAATAAGGAGATCAGCGAATGAAAACAATTATTGAAATTCACGCTCTGCAGAACTTTGCCCCGTCAAACCTTAATCGCGATGACACCGGAGCTCCCAAAGATGCGCTTTTTGGTGGTTCCCGCCGTGCGCGTGTGTCCAGCCAATGCCTTAAAAAAGCGGTGCGGGACTACTTCAAGGGTCAGAACAAGGAGTGGTTTGCTGCCAGAACAAAGCGTGTCGTAGATTCTCTCAAGGATCGGCTGTTCCCGAAGTTGCAAGATCAGAAGGACATGTCGGAAGAAAACCTGTTGAAGGCAATTGAAGTCGCTGTTTCCAGCCTTGGAAGTAACAAGAAGGTCAAGGTGGACAAGGAGAGAAAGACAGATGTTTTATTATTTCTGAGCCCTGGTGAAATAGATGCTTTGGAAAATGTCATTAAAGAGTCATTTGTCGAACTTCTTAAGGGAAAACCGTCAGAACAACTTGTGAAGAGTTTGAATGACGCCATCGATGGCGAGGATAAGTCGCGATTGAGCGTAGATGTCGCTTTGTTTGGGCGTATGTTGGCGGTAATGCCTGAAAAAAACCAATTCGCTGCATGTCAAGTGGCCCACGCCATTTCGACACATGCTATCGAGCGAGAATTTGATTTTTATACCGCTGTGGACGATCTCAAGCCAGAGGACACAACAGGTGCAGACATGATGGGAACTTTGGAGTTCAATTCGGCCTGTTTCTATCGTTATGCCGTTGTGGATTGGGAAAAACTTGTGGCAAATCTTCAGGGTAATAGGGAACTAGCAGCCAAGGGATTATGTGGCTTTCTTGAGGGCTTTGTGGTTGCCGAACCCACTGGTAAGCAGAATACCTTTGCGGCCCATAATCCACCAGAGTTTGTTCTCGTTACAGTACGTCATAATGCCGCACCCCGCAATCTAGCCAATGCTTTTGAAACAGCAATCCGCGTCAAAAAGGACGAATCTCTGACTCGGAAGTCGGCGGAAGAGCTTGCCAAGAAAGCCCAGACGCTGCAGGTTGCATTTGGTGGCGAGGAACAAACCTTCATTCTCAATCTCATAGATGCCAAGCTGAATGGATTGGGAACGACCTTACCAGCGCTGAAAGATCTTCTCGATAAGGCCCTTTTGGCCGTACAGGAGTAACCTATGCCAACACTGTTGCTTCGCTTGGTGGGCCCCATGCAATCGTGGGGCACTACCAGTCGTTTTGATCAACGCGATACCGGCAAGGAACCCAGCAAGTCAGGGGTCGTCGGACTTTTGGCTGCCGCCTTGGGAATTGATCGGGAAGAATGGTCGGATTTGGAACCGCTTACTCGTCTAACCATGGGTGTCCGACATGACCGGCCAGGGGTGCCCAAACGGGATTACCAGACTGCGGGCTGCGCTGCGGCAGACACCATCATCAAGGCGGATGGAAAACAGGCCAAGGATGGAGGCGTCGTTTCACAGCGTTTCTACCTCGCGGATGCTTGCTTCTTGGTAGGTCTTGAAAGTGAAGATGTCATGTTGCTTAATAGGATTCACACTGCCCTGCAAAACCCTTTCTGGACTCTTGCTTTGGGGCGTAAATCCTATGTGTCATCAGAGCCGGTCTGGATGTCCGATGGTCTGCAGGATGCTCCGATGAGGGACGTTTTGGCCCGCTGGCCTTGGATTGCTAGCCAACGGAAATGGGAAGATCTTCCTGAAAAACTTCTGGTTTCCTATGAGTCTGCCGATGGTTCCGGTGTGCTCAAAATGGATCAACCGCTGTCGTCGTTTGCCGAACGGCGCTTCGGATCGCGTTTAGTGCGTTCGGAATGGATCCTCTTTCCGCAGGAGGTGCCCAATGTTCCTGCATAGAATCCATCTTGATCCACGTTGTAGAGAAGCTCGACGCGACCTGTCCGACCCCTACCAACTCCATTCCACGCTTTGCCGGGCTTACAGCACACCGGACAGTAAATGCCCCGAAGGTGAATTTTTGTGGCGGCACGAGCCGGAGACGAATTCAGACGGATGTCCGCGCATTCTTGTGCAAAGCCGCACTATGCCAGACTGGACAGGCATCGGTGTGAAAGGGTGGCTTGCAACCGCTGACCCGGCAATTGACTTAAGAGAACGGCTGAAGCTTGATTTGCTCAAGGCTGGGAAGCGCTTTCGTTTCAGACTGCGTGCTAACCCTTGTGTATCCCGTAATGGCAAGCGGCAAGGACTCCTGCAGTTGGAGGAACAGGAAGCATGGTTGAAGCGAAAAGGGGAAATGCACGGTTTCTCGCTGCCGCAACTGGCCTCTTTTGATTTTTCAGAATCGACTCAGGAGCGGGTTGATGTGCGGGTTTCTCAGGAACAGATGCTCGGTGGTAAGCAGCATTCCGGCAACGGTATCCGACTTTTCTCGGTGCTGTACGATGGTACGCTGACTGTTACTGAACCGGATAATTTCAGGGGTGCGCTTCAAGCTGGCATCGGGCATGGCAAGGTTATGGGGCTTGGGCTTTTGTCGGTGGTGCCAATAGGTTAATGCTGGTGCGCCGTGTCTAAGGCAAATCCCCCCCAGCCCCCCTTTCTTAAAGGGGGGGAGCTAAAAAAACAAGTCTCCAGAATTTAAGTCCCCCTTTATGAAAGGGGGATTTAGGGGGATTTGTCTTTAAGGATTTGAGCTAAAGATGTGTTTAAAAATGGAGAGATGAGCATGGATGCAAAACTGGCAGTGTTTAGTGGCAAAGAGATAAGAAGAACAATGCACAACAATGAATGGTGGTTTGTTGTTGAGGATGTTGTAATTGTTCTTATCGAGTCAAAAGATCCGAAGCAGTACATCCAGCGCATGAAACAGCGAGACCCGGAACTTGGTAAAGGGTGGGTACAAATTGTACATACCCTTGCTATAAAAACCTCTGGTGGGGCGCAACAGATGCTTTGCGCCAACACAGAAGGTATTTTCCGGATCATCCAATCAATCCCGTCTCCCAAGGCGGAACCTTTCAAGCGCTGGCTGGCAAAGGTAGGCTTTGAGCGGGTGCAGGAAATCGAAGACCCGGAACTGGCAACGGCTCGGACGAGGGAACTTTACCGGGCCAAGGGGTATTCGGAAGTCTGGATCGAGAAGCGTATGCGCGGTATTGCCGTACGGGCTGAACTAACCGAGGAATGGAAAAACCGAGGTGTGGGTGAAGCGCCTGAGTATGCCATTTTGACAGCGGAAATCAGCAAAGCCGCTTTCTGTATGACTTCAGCGGAATACAAAGAGCATAAAGGTCTCGAACGGCAGAATCTGCGGGATCACATGACCGATCTGGAATTGATCTTCTCTATGCTGGGTGAGGCGGCTACCACAGAGATTGCACGTAAGCAGGATTCGCAGGGTTTTCCGGAGAACCGGGTCGCAGCACGCAAGGGTGGTAAAATTGCTGGTGATGCCCGGGAAAAATTGGAGATAGAGACGGGTGAAAAAGTGGCAACTCAAGAAAATTATTTGACTGAAGCTGAAAGCCGTAAACGGATAAAGGCCAAACCATGACCACACAAATGCTTCCCCCGTTGAAACCGCTTCCCATCAAAGATCGCATCTCGGTGATCTATATTGAAAAGGGCAACCTTGATGTTATCGACGGCGCGTTTGTCGTTGTCGATAAAACCGGCATCCGCACCCATATCCCCATTGGTACGGTCGCGTGCCTGATGCTTGAGCCTGGTACGCGAGTGTCTCACTCTTCCGTGGTACTTGCGGCGCGGGTAGGGTGTCTGCTTGTCTGGATCGGTGAAGCCGGAGTGCGTCTTTATGCAGCCGGTCAGCCGGGCGGCGCGCGATCGGATCGCTTGCTGTATCAGGCCAAGCTGGCACTGGATGATTCAGCGAGGCTCAAGGTTGTCCGCAAAATGTATGCGCTGCGTTTCAATGAAGAGCCCCCGGAGCGACGCAGTGTCGAACAGTTGCGCGGCATCGAAGGCGTGCGGGTGCGCAAAATATATCAACTTCTGGCAACACAATATGGCGTTGACTGGAAGCATCGTAACTATGACCATACGGAGTGGGAGAGCGGCGATGTGCCCAATCGCTGTCTTTCATCGGCTACTGCCTGTATCTATGGTATCTGCGAAGCTGCCATCCTGGCGGCCGGCTATGCCCCGGCGGTTGGTTTTATACATACCGGAAAGCCGCAGTCATTTGTGTATGATATTGCCGACATCTTCAAGTTTGATACGGTTGTGCCGGTAGCATTCCGCATTGCGGGCAAGAATCCGCGTAATCCTGAGCGTGAGGTGCGCCTGGCCTGTCGGGATGCCTTTCGTCAAAGCCACATGCTGGACAAGATCATTCCGACGATTGAAGAGGTTTTGGCTGCGGGAGAATTGGAGCGGCCTAAGGCGCATGAAGAGGCTGTTGACATTGCCATTCCCAATAAGGAGGGTATCGGTGATGCTGGTTATCGTGGTTGAAAATGTCCCGCCGCGTCTGCGGGGGCGGCTTGGTCTCTGGCTGGTGGAGGTGCGGGCTGGCGTTTATGTGGGTGATGTGAGCCGGAGGGTTCGGGATATGATCTGGCACAATTTGGAAGAGGGTGTTGAGGATGGCAATGCTGTTATGGCCTGGACGTCCAATAATGAATCAGGTTTCGATTTTCTTACTCTCGGGACGAACCGGCGGATACCGGTTGAGATGGATGGTATAAAACTGGTATCATTTTTGCC
>JAFLLC010000040.1 GCA_019162745.1 Deltaproteobacteria bacterium
GAACCATCCGTCCAATGCCTCAAAGAGCATCAAAATAATTATTGAACAATAGTAACATATAGGATACCATTCCGCTATGAGCTATAAGGTTGAAGAGTACCTCCGCGAAGACGGAACAAGCCCTTACGAAGAGTGGTTCATGGGGTTGGACACCGTCGCGGCGGCAAAGATTACGATTGTGAAGCTTAAGATGGAACAGGGTAATCTTTCCAACGTAAAATGGTTTGGAGGAATTGGAGAATATCGGCTGGATTGGGGGGCGGGATATCGAGTCTACATCGGAAAAGACGGTGACAGGCTGATTGTTCTGCTCGGTGGGGGCACCAAAAAGGGACAGCAAAAGGATATCGACAAGGCAGAAGCCATTTGGAAAGAATACAAGGAACGAAAAGCCAGCCAGAAAAAGAAGTAGATTTAAGGGATATACAGGAGGCAAAAATGGCACTTACAAGAGACTTCAAAGAGACGATAAAAAAACGCGTTCAATGTGACCCTGATTTTGCAAAGTCACTACTGCATGAAGCGGTTGATTTAATGCTTGATGGCGATTCGGCAACCGCCAAACTGATTCTTCGCGATCTCATAAATGCAACTGTTGGATTCGAGCGACTGGCTGAGGAAGTCAAGAAACCGAGTAAAAGCCTTCACCGCATGCTTTCCACTTCCGGCAATCCTACCATGGAAAATCTGTCGACAATCTTTGCCACCATTAAAAAAACACTGCACGTCAGGATAGATACTACTGTTACCGCTGTTTAAAGTCAGACGTTCGGCGTCGCCCCTTCATTATCTTCTGAAAGACTTCAACACTGATGTTGTCCGCTACTGGAAGTGACCGTTACCGGGCAAAGAGCGGCATTTCAGAGGCTGGAATGATCCCCGCCTCTTCGGCCCGCTGCAGCAGGCAGGAAATCGCCCTGATCCCTTCATCACCCAGGTCGGTCGAAAAATCGTTGACGTACAGTCCTATGTGAGCGGCGCAGACCTCCGGGCTCATCTCCTGGGCGTGCTCGCCGATATAGCGTGCCGCCTCGCCAGGGTGAGTGCGGGCGTACTGAACACCACCCTTTAGCGCGCGTTCGACCGCAGCGATCGTTTCCGCTCCCAGTGACCGCCGTGCCACAATGCCGCCGAGCGGAATCGGCAGGCCGGTTTCCCCCTCCCACCATTCCCCCAGATCGAGCAGTTTGTGCAGGCCAAATCCTTCGTAGGTAAAGCGTGATTCGTGGATGATGAGTCCGGCATCAACATCTCCCCTCAATACGGCATCCATAATTTCATTAAAAGGCATGACAATAAAATTTTCCAGCGCCGGGTCGAACAGCCTCAGCAGCAGCAGGGCGGTAGTGTAGCGCCCCGGGACGGCAATAGTCCTGCCGCGCAGGTTAGCCGGGTCGATCGCCCCGCCGGCCACCAGCAGCGGACCGCAGCCGCGCCCGAGGGCGCTGCCGGAGTGGAGCAGCGCATACTGATCACGTATCTGACCCAGAGCGTGATAGGAAACCTTGCTGACATCCAGTTCCCCCGTGAGCGCCAACTGGTTGAGGGTTTCCACATCCTCCAGGCGTTCACGGTATGAAAGACCGCCGGTATCGACCAAGCCATGCACAAGCGGGTAGAACATGAAGGTGTCGTTGGGGCAGGGGGAAAACCCGAGGGTAAGTTCTGTGGTCATAAGGTCTCCGTATCATTACAGAATGTGATTGTTACCGCTCCAGAATAAACGTCACCGGTCCGTCATTGACGATCGCCACCTGCATGTCGGCCTGGAATATGCCGGTCTCTACCGGCAGGCCAGTCCTTTTGGCGGCAGCGACAAAGCATTCGTACAGCCGCTTCCCCTCGTTCGCCGGTGCCGCCGTATCGAAAGAGGGACGTCTCCCTTTATTGCAGTTGCCGGCCAGGGTGAACTGGGAAACCACCAGCAGCGCACCGCCGACCTCCTGCACGGAAAGGTTCATCTTGCCGTCAGCGTCGGAGAACATCCGCAGGACACAGATCTTTTCCACCAGCCATTCGGCCTGCGCCTCCACATCACCTTTTTCCACGCCGAGCAGGATCAAGATCCCCCGGCCGATTTGACCGACGGTACTCCCTTCGATAGAGACCGATGCCGAAGTAACGCGCTGGATAACCGCTCTCACTGTTTCATTCCTGTCACGCTTTCTTGACAAATTCCGATTTCAGCTGCATGGCACCAACGCCGTCGATCCTGCAGTCGATATCGTGATCGCCAGAAACGAGGCGGATGATCTTGATTTTGACTCCGGTTTTGACAACCGCTGACGAACCCTTGATCTTCAAGTCCTTGATAACGGTTATCGAGTCGCCGGCCTTCAGTTCATTGCCGAACGCATCGCGCACGACAACGTCGGCAACCTCACTCGCTGCAGCAGCTATCGGCCACTCAAAGGCGCATTCCGGACAGACGAACATCTCTCCGTCTTCATAGCTGTATTCTGAACTGCATGTCGGACATTTAGGCAACTGGCTCATGTGTGATCCTCTTTGTTTTATTTGATATGCGCATAATTAATAATAAAGAGAAGCATCGAAGATTATGGAGGAAAAACAGTCGTAACAACGGGTATGAAGGCTGACCAGTCAGCCCAGTTTCAGGGTGGCTTGTCGAGCCGCTAGTTGGATATTTCAGCCATCCCATTTATCCATAACTCAGATTCGCTAAGATCAACATTGTCATTCCACACAACTCCGTAACCAGTTTGGTCTACGTGGACGTTTCTAAAAAAAGTGTCGTCTTTAAGCGAGAAAAAAGAGGATTCGTTGAGGAGAGGAGCACAGTCATAAACTCTCGTGTCCCCTGTGGTAAATGTAACAAAGAGTTTTTTTCCTGAAAGCGGTGCCACTGACTTTACTTTTGGATAAGTTGCCATAGCATCATCACTCCAATCCCGGAAGTTGTTTAAACTGCTGAGTCTTCCACATCTCCAGTAACTCGGCTTGGTAATTTTGTGTCCAATCTCGAACCATACGATCGGCTCTGGCTGGCAAATCTCCTTCGATAATTTCACAGCTTTGAATATCATAGACTCCGTTGAATTCACCATAGATGGCATGAAAATGGGGGATTCCATGTTCCTTGAAGTACATTTTGATCAGAATCCCGTAGAACCTCGCAATTATTGGCATAATCACATCTCCTTTTGCCGTTCAGTTTTATTAATGATTCAAAGTCTTAGTTTCCTGCTGTTCGCTTAAGAGATTTCTGCTCTACCAAATGGAACATTTATCCTCACACTTTCACCAACTCATACACCCTGCTCCCCAGGCCGATCTTCTCCCCGTGCTCAAGCTGTACCTCCCACGGAATCTCCGGCCAGCAGCCGCGGAACTTGTCACCTCCTGGTTCATGCCCGGATTGCAGGGCCGTGCCTTGGTTGCCGCGCGCGCCGTTGACCAGATCGGCGCAGGCCTGGTCGATCGCCACCGGATCGGTGGAGGCGCAGATGCCGATATCATTGACGATCGGGGCATCTGCATGGCCGTAACAATCACAGGCGGGTGAAACCTGGGTGATGAAATTGATGTAGATCGCCTTGCCCTCCTTGCCGGTCAAAGCACCTTTGGTATATTCGGCCATCTTGCGCATGACCAGATCGGAAGCCTCATTCCATTGGATATTGATCGCCTTGACCGGACAGACTGTAATGCAGCGAGAGCAACCGGTGCATTTCTGCGGGTCGATGACGGCTTTGGCGGCAGTAATGACAATCGCATCGTGGGCGCATGAGCGGAGGCAGATGCCGCAGCCGATACAGACCTTGGCTGCAACCACCGGTGCTACGGTTGAGTGCTGCACCAGTTTTCCCTTGCGACTGGCGCATCCCATCCCGAGGTTCTTGATAGCACCACCGAACCCGGTCAGCTCGTGGCACTTGAAGTGGGTCATGGCGACGATTGAATCGGCCTCGACGATCTCGGTGCCGATGTAGGTTTTCTTCAGCAGTTCCCCGTCAATGGCGACCTCCGTTTCAGTGACGCCGCGCAGGCCGTCACTGATAACCAGCGGAGCGCCGACGCAGGCGTAGCAGAAGCCGTTCTCGATCGCGCAGGTCAGAGCCGAGACCGCTTCCTTGCGCTGGCCGGGATACAGCGTGGATGAGTCGGTCAAAAACGGCATCCCCCCCAGCTTCTTGATCTCCTCCACCACCCGCCGGGCAAAGACCGGACGAAGATAGGTGTGGTTTCCTTTTTCGCCAAAATGGATCTTGACCGCCGTCAGGTCACCATCGGCAATTGTCTGCCGCAGGCCTGCCAGAGTCAGGAGTTTTGCAATTTTGTCAAACAGATTTTCCTTGTGCCCTGCGCGCATGTCGCTGAAGTATACTTTGCTCATGTTTCCCCCCGTTTAGTCTGTAACCCAGATAAAGTGGATAAGTGCGTTAACGAAATTATTTTCTTGCTTACTAAAATATTATTCGGCTCAATGTTGATCGGTAATATAGTGGTGATAGAATACCCGCTTGGCTGCCTGCTGGCAAGAAGCAGTTCATCCTTTTTTTACACCACCCGTGAAGGGGCTGCAGCATAACGCGATGCCGCTGATTCAGCCTGTTTGTTTTTCTGCCAAAGGTGTTGCTTTGTAAACCCCCAGTGGGTATCATTTTCAAGAGCAAGTGGATGAAACTAGTTAAGATGCCGGTTTTTAACAGCCTGGCAGCGGAAAGTAATGGAGAGTCGAAGACATGTCACTTAATGGCGATCTGGAGCATTTCCCGATAATCGATGTCATTCAGCTGCTGCACGGATCCCGGAAAAGCGGCGTCTTTAAACTCTCCAGCGAAAAAGGGGAGAGTCAGCTGGTGTTCCATGACGGAGATCTTGTCAGCGCCAACTTCCTCAACAATCGTGTGCGCATCGGGCAGGTTCTGGTCAGTGCGGGCGCCATAACCGAAGAACAGCTGGCAGAGGCACTTGATATCCAGAATAATGCCGGAGACGAGCGCAAGCCGCTTGTCATTACCCTGCTCGAACATAACATGGTTGATGAAACAGCCGCATATAACGGCATAGAATCATTGATCGAGATGACAATAGTAGAGGTGCTGACCTGGAAAGAAGGCCACTTCTCCCTGGATATCGGCAAGAGCAGCAATGTGGATGGTTATCATTTCTCCCGGACAAAGTTCCCGCAAAGAATCCTGTTGAACTCTCAGGGGATTCTGATGGAATCGCTGCGTATCTTTGATGAAAAGGTGCGTGACGGAACCATGGATGAGATCCTGAGTATTGCCGGTGTCAGCAGCCTTGCTCTGGATACGGAACAGTCCGGACTCAGTACGTCGGTCATTACACAGAGTGACCGCGACCAGAAAGACACCCCGTCGCTGCTGCAGCAGCTTCTTGCAGAACAGCGGGACATGATTCAGCGCAGCGGTGATCAAAGCTACCGTGAGGTGGGTGCGGTCAAAAAACTGATTGTTGATGAATTCCCGCAAGGTGAGAAAGAGCAGAAACGGCAGCTGTTATCGCTGCTGGCCGGTTCAGTACCGGAAGGGCACGTTCCGGTGGCGCCTCTCGGCATTGTGGTAATAGTCATCACCCGGTCGCCGCTCCTGTCGACGATGTTCAGGTCGATATGTTATCAGGAGGGTGTCTATGCGGTTGCGTCAGACAATATAGCCTTGCTTGATATTAATGTCAGGTTGTTGCTGTGTCAGGCGCTGCAGCTGGTTATTTTTCTTGATGCTCCGCATGAAGATGCCACGCAGGAGACGATACAGCTCTGTAAGGATCTGCTGAAATATCCACAAGCGTCAGTTGTCCTGATCGCCTGTGCTCATTTTTGGGGCACGCTGGGGCTGCAGGCTCTCAGTTCCGGAATACGTTCACTTATTCCGCGTCCATGCAAGGAATGTGCAAAAGAGGCTTCGCTGCAAGAGGCATTGGTTTTCTGCTCGGGGTTGGGAGCTTTTCTCCGGACCTTGTCGTCGGAATACGGCAGCGGTGTTGATCAGCGTTTTTTTACCTGCATTTCCCGACTGCGCAGTTGTAAGACGCGTGGGGAGATAACGGATACTGTTCTTGCGTACCTGATCGCACAGTTTGAGCGTGCCATCGTCTTTTTGGTAACAGAATCCGAGCTGGTAGCGGAACAATCTTTCGGGGTTATGGGGGATAAGGGGGAAGGAGTGGTCCCACTTGACAATCTGCGTATTCCGCTTGATGATCAGCCGGTTTTTGAGGAGGTTATTAAAACCGGCCGGATGTACTACGGGTTCCATAGTGATTCGGCCTGTCCTCATCAGCTTTACAGGGTGGTTGGCAGACCGGATAATCCGGAAATGCTGGTTTTTCCTCTCGTATGTGCAAGCAGCGTTGTAGCTTTCATCTATGCCGATTTCGAATCAAAGCCCGCCTCATCTCCATCCATTCATCATCTTGATGCACTGCTGCAATACTCCACTGCCCAGATCAGCATTTCGGCATATCGCAGCAAGTTGAAATTGCTGCTGGAACAGCTGAGAATAAAAGACACGCCAGGATCATAATAAGCCCTGCGCCGGCGTCCCCCAATCCGTTTTTTTTGGGGGGAGGTTGTCCCTTCGGACGTTAGAATATGTTTGCAATAACGATGGGTGATAATGTACAAAGCGGCTCTATGAAATTCACCATGAAATCGTACCCATTATTTATTGTTTTATCTGTTTTCCTGAATATCACAGCCTTTTTGAATGCCACTCCTGCCGCTGCTGATGTCCGGCAGGATGCAGAGTCGGCGGTCTCCGGCCTGCATCAGAATGCTGCTGCCCAAAGGTTTTCGGACGATATGAAAAGCCTCGATCTGGTTTTTGAGGTAGCACAGCGTTATTTTTCGCATAACGAACGGGAGAAGGGCGACAAATTTTATCTATTGGCGCTTCAGAAGTCGCAGTTAATCGAGTCCATGCTCAAAGCATCTGGAGTCTCCGACCCGAATCCCCCCTCTGATTCTGATCCTCCGGAGAGACCAGCCGGAGAGGAACCGGCGCCAGAACCGGATTCCGACCGTATTATCGGCTCAAGAGGCATTTACACGGTAGTCAAAGCTGACACGGTCCGGCTTATTGCCGCCAAACTGGGGGTTACCCAGCAAAACCTTCGCAGTATGAACGGTCTGGATACCAGGACTTCTCTCAAGATCGGACAGAAGCTTGCCTATAATAACCGTAAAATAGTTCCTCGGCAGATGAAAAACGGCATTATTGTCAATATTCCGGACCGGACGCTGTATTATTTTCAGCAGGGAATTCTCGTCTCGTCTCTTCCGGTGGCAGTTGGTTCACCGACTAAAAATGAAAAATATGTGTGGCAGACGCCGCTTGGCAAGTTCAGAATCACGGCAAAAATGAAGAACCCAACCTGGACAGTACCCCCATCAATTCAAACAGAAATGGAAGAGCATGGTAAGGAGGCTGTTGCCAGTGTGCCACCCGGACCGGAGAACCCGCTGGGTAAATATGCGATAAGAACCTCGATCCCCGGCATCTTGCTGCACAGCACGACCAGGCCGTCTTCAATTTACAGTTTTTCCAGCCACGGCTGTATCAGGCTTTCTCCTAACCAGATGGAGGCGTTTTTTTCGCAGATAAAGGTGAATACCAGGGGTGAAATAATTTATAAGCCGGTCAAACTGGCCGTGACCGAAGATGGACGTATCTTTTTGGAAGTACATCCTGATGCTTATCACAAGGGGGCCAGCCTTGCCGCTTTAGCCCGGGAGATGGTAAAAAAGCAGAAGATCTCGGAGATGATTGACTGGGACAAGTTTAAATCGGTTGTGAAACAGAAAAGCGGGGTTGCCGAGGACATTTCATTGTAGGGAAAGTACTGCCGGTTGTGCACATATATTAAAGGGGGCGCCAGGACAGGCGCCCCCTTCTGTTTAAAACAGGCCGAACAAATTTGTTTTATCGTACTCAGTCGGTTCCGTCCCTTTGATAAAGCATTCCATTACAGCCCCCGGCGTACCTTCCTTGGCAAGCTTGCCGGTCCGGGGGTTGATCAGGACAAACGAAACATTTTCCGGTGCCGTAAAATCTTCGGCAGGCAGAGACATAATCGCTTTCTGCATGAAGTCGCCCCAGATCGGAGCGGCCGCCTGTCCGCCTGTCCCCGCGCTTCCCAGCGAGCGCTCCTGATCGTAGCCGACCCAGACGCCGGTTACCAGTTGCGGGATATAGCCGACAAACCAGGCATCCTTTGCTCCGTTGGTGGTGCCGGTCTTTCCGGCAACCGGCCGTCCTATGATGGATGCGCGATGCCCGGTACCGCTGGAAACGACGCTCTGCATCAGGTTTGTTATGACATAAGCCGTCTCTGGAGGTATTACCGGAACCGGCACGGGGGGCGGTGTTTCCTGAAGGATGGTGCCGTCGGTGTCGGTTACTTTGGTAATGAAGTATGGAGGAGTCAGCACCCCCCCGTTCGCAAAAACAGCGTACGCAGCGGTCAATTCAAAGGGGGATATTGAGGCTGCCCCGAGCGCCAGCGCCAGATTGGCTGGAATCGGAGATGTGAACCCCAGTTTTTTTGCGTACTCTGCCGTATACTGGGCCCCGATCTGCTCCATAATTTTCACGCTGACAATATTGATGGAGTACGTCAACGCCTCACGCATGGTCACGGGACCACGGAACTCGTGGTCGTAGTTCTGCGGCTTCCAGAGCCCGCCGGCACCGTCCGGATATTCGACCGGTGCATCCTCAATGATCGTCGCCGTAGTCAGCCCTTTGTCAAGGGCTGCGGCGTAAATTATCGGTTTGAAAGCAGAGCCGGCGTTTCTCTTGGCCTGCATGGCGCGGTTGAACTGGCTTTTTCTGAAGTCGTACCCGCCAACCATCGCCTTGACTCCGCCGCCGCGGGGGTCAAGCGAAACCAGAGCCGCCTGCACTTCAGGTGTCTGATCAAGCGCAAACTGGGCGCCTTCCTTGTCAAGTTCAGGGGACACTACCGATACCTCGATGACAGAGCCGAGTGTCAGCGCCTTGTTTCCCTTTTCAGGTTTGCCGTAGTGGTTGATCATGCCGACCCTGCCGCCCCACGCCATATTCTTTCTCGAAAGTATGCCGTTGTGTTCTCCGACCCTGACCAGAGCGTCACCTTTTTTAGGGTTGAAGCCGACCACGACGCCAGGATACGTTTCACCGGTTTTAAGGGTGACGGAATCGATTGAATCCTCAATTTTACTGCAAAAAGGGTCAACCTCCGTTTCATTCAAATACTTGGTTGGCCCCCGGAAGCCCTGACGCTTATCAACGTCTTTAAGTCCCTTGCGGAGACTGTCGTAGGCGGCTCGCTGCATACCGGCATTCATGGTGGTATAGATCTTCAGCCCCCCTTTGTAGAGTTGCTCTTCGCCGTATTTCTGCTCCAGCTGGATCCGCAGATGTTCAAGAAAATAAGCGGCCTGTTCGGTATTGACCTTCTTCATCGGCTGCAGGACGATGGGGGTCTTCCTTGCGTGGTCTGCCTCGACCGGCGTTATATACCCCTCCGTGGTCATGCGATCAAGTACATACCCCTGACGTTCGCGGGCTCTGTCAAGATGTTTGATGGGGGAATAGGCGTTCGGAGCCTTCGGCAGGCCTGCCAGCATGGACATTTCGGCCAGGTTCAGCTGCTCGACATTTTTGCCGAAGTAGGTTTCAGCTGCCGCCTGAACACCGTACGCGCCGCCACCCAAGTATATCTGGTTCAGGTAAAGGTACAGGATTTCATCCTTAGAGAGCCGCTCCTCCATCCGCTTGGCAAGGATGGCCTCCTTGATCTTGCGGGAAAACTTTTTCTCCGGCGTCAACAGCATCGATTTTGTAACCTGCTGAGTGATGGTGGAAGCGCCCTCTTTTTTGCTCATGGACATTACGTTTTTGAAGGCCGCCCGCACAATTCCCAGATAGTCGATCCCCTTATGGGCGTAGAAATTGGAATCCTCAGCCGAGACAAAGGCCTGAATCAGTCTGCGCGGCATCTTGTTAACCGGTACCACGATGCGGCGTTCCAGATAAAACTCTCCGACGAGAGTGCCGTCATCGCCAAAAACCTGCGAGACGATGGGGGGCTTGTAGTCAGTCAGCCGATCGATTCTGGGAAGCTTCGCCATCAGATAAAATACGTACCCCGATAGACCGAGGAGGGTTACGACAGCCAGCGTCACCGTAAACAGCAACGCCGCTGATAAAAACCCTTTGCTTGAAGTGGGAGAAAACATCATTCTTTGCATTTAACTTACCTTCCTGTGTAGCTGCTGATTGATTCCGGAGTTTCAACAGTCGCTGTTTTCAGACTGCAGCAAATTAACATATGATGTCAGGAATTCAAACAAATTCAGCTCGGGGAGCACTCAACGGGGCATGCGATAGCTGCTGCATCATCAAAAAAAACTGTGCCATAGGCGACTTCTTTATGGTATTACGTTCATATTGCATTCCTGTTATTACAGCTTTTTAGGAGATTATATGTGCGGTATTGTTGGATACATCGGTGATCAGCAGGCAACCCCTATTATTTTAGATGGGCTTAAAAAACTTGAATATCGCGGCTACGACTCAGCCGGGATTGCCACACTTGTAGAAGGCGGGTCAGCCATCCGCAGAAGTCAGGGGAAGCTGATTAACCTTGAAAATTTACTGCGGGATCAGCCGCTCTCCGGAACTGTAGGTATAGGCCATACACGCTGGGCAACACATGGCAGACCTTCTGAAATAAACGCCCATCCGCACAAAGCCGGCCCAATTATTCTGGTGCATAACGGCATCATTGAAAATCACCTGCAGCTGAAAAATCAACTGAGACTGGTTGGGCATACGTTCAAGAGTGAAACGGACAGCGAAGTAATAGCGCACCTGATCGAAGAAACGCTCCATACCGAGGCTGATTTTGAAAAGGCTGTCAGGCAGTCGTTAGCACAACTGCGGGGGGCATTTGCTCTTTGCATCCTTAATGAAAAGGATCCTGGGTGTCTGCTCGCAGCCAAGCATGGATCACCGATGGTGGTCGGACTCGGCGAGGGAGAATTTTTTGTCGCCTCTGATGTCCCGGCCATCTTAGCCTATACCCGCGAGATGGTGTTTATGGATGATGGTGAGATGGTGGTTTTCAGAGACGGCTCGGCCCGTTTTTCAACTATCGCAGGTGCGCCTCTTGATAAGCAGGCGCGCCATATCGACTGGTCCCCGCTGATGGCCGAAAAGGGAGGATACCGGCACTTCATGCTGAAAGAGATTCACGAACAGCCGCGCGCCGTACGCGACACCATTGCCGGCCGACTGCTTGAGGGAGACGGGGATGTGCACCTTGAGACGCTGCAGTTCAGCGATCGTCAGTTGGCGGCGATCAAGCGGATTGTCATTATCGCCTGCGGCACATCATGGCACTCGGCTCTGCTTGGTAAATTCTATATCGAGGGGCTCTGCCGGATTCCGGTTGAAGTAGATTTCGCCTCCGAGTTCCGTTATCGCAGCCCGGTTATGGATGAAAACACGCTGGCTATAGTCATCTCCCAGTCGGGGGAGACGGCCGACACTCTGGCGGCCCTGCGCGAAGCAAAATCGCTCGGTGCCATGAATATGGCAATCTGCAACGTAGTTGATTCTTCCATTGCCCGCGAAGCTGCCGGGGTGATTTACACCCACGCAGGCCCTGAGATCGGCGTCGCTTCAACCAAGGCTTTTGTGACTCAATTGATTGCTCTGTATCTCTTTACGATTCGCTTGGGACGTGCCAACTGCACGATTGATGCTGTTCATGGTCAGCAGATGATCGCATCGCTCAAGAAAGTATCCGGGCTGCTGGTGGAAACCCTGAAGCTGAACGAAGCGGTTGAAACAATCGCAAAAAAATATATGAACGCTCGAGATTTTCTGTACCTCGGTCGCGGCAAAAATTATCCGATCGCTCTCGAAGGGGCGCTGAAGCTTAAGGAAATTTCCTACATCCACGCCGAGGGGTACCCGGCTGGTGAAATGAAACATGGACCGATCGCCCTTATTGACGAGGATGTGCCGGTGGTTGTGCTGGTGCCCAAAGGGAGCACTTACGAAAAAACGCTCTCCAACATGGAGGAAATTATCGCTCGTGGCGGTCGTGTAATCGCCGTCTGTTCCGTCGGCGATGAAGATGTGCGTGCCAGGGCGGAAACGACTATTGAAATTCCGGGCCTTGATGAGGATCTTGAACCGCTGCTGCTGTCGGTGCCGCTGCAGCTTCTGGCGTACCACATTGCCGTGTTGAAGGGCACGGACGTTGATCAGCCGCGGAACCTGGCCAAGAGCGTTACTGTTGAGTGACTATGGATTAAGGATCTGGCGGGGAATCAGGGCGGGATAAAATCGTTATAGCAGGCGCGTGCCTTGCATCAAGTTGTAAGTATTCGGCCAACTACGTTCAGAACTCCTGATCTCCTTTCATGCGTTTCAAGCCAAGTTTTTTACTAAAACTATTGATCGGAGTTTCTGTTGGTTTACCTTCAAATACTCCCGCTTACAAAATCTTTAACTAAAAATATAGTTTACTTAAATACCAAATATAATATATTATGTAAAATATAATTTCAGTTAAATGGAATATGAAGTGATTTGTTCTGACCAAAAACTTAAAGAGCTGGGCTCTCGCCTCAAGGTTGAGATATTAAGACGAAATGAGCCTCAAGCGAAGTTCGCTTCCCGCATCGGGGTGAGCGTACCAACACTGCGAAAAATGATTGCCGGTGACCCTACAGTTAAAATCGGCTCTTGGTCTGCATCCCTGGAAATCCTTGGTCGCTCTGGAGATCTGGATTTAATTCTTGCCCTACCAGAAGATCTGTTTGCCAAATATGATGTTATTAACAAACCGGCTCGCCAACGTGCTTCTGGTAAAAAACTATGATCTACAAGATAAATGTTTGGGAGAGGTCTTTAGAGAATCCACGGCTTGTGGGTGAGATGATTTGCGATCTTACCGGCGGTCGGGCCAAAAGTGCATTCCGGTATGACAGTAGTTATCTCAACTCCAAGTGTCACATCTGCATAGACCCGGTGTCACTGCCTTTAAACACAGAAACTTTTGTTGTCAGCTCTTCACTATTTGGCGCCTTTGAGGATAGTCTTCCAGATGACTGGGGGAAGAGGCTTCTTGTCCGGCGGCATAATATTCCACGACATGATCAGAACTTGCCCAGCTTATTGCTTGCTCTTGGTAGTTCAGGGTTGGGAGCATTGTTATTCACGGATAGCGACAAACCTCACGCCACATCCACAGAAACTTCGATCATCCACCTGTCAACTCTTGTGACTGCAGCTGAGCAGTTTGAACGAGGTGATCCACAAGAGCCCGGCTTAGCTCTTCTTTTCGGTGCCGGGAGCTCGCCTGGTGGTGCCCGTCCCAAAGTGGTGGTATTCGATGAGGAAACCGGCGGCCACTATGTTGCCAAGTTCCCAAGTGTGAAGGATCAGGAAGATGTTGTCGGGATTGAGTCAGCAACTATGAATATGGCGCGCCTGGCAGGTCTCAATGTCCCGGATACCTGTCTTGTCCGATGTGAGCGGAAGCCCGTTCTCCTCGTACGCAGGTTCGACGTTACTCCTCAAAACAGTCGCAATCATATGATCAGCTTCCAGACGCTACTGAAAGCTCAGGGTTATTACCAACATCGCTATCAGGATCTTCTTGCGGTCCTGAGGAAATACAGTAACGATCCACAAGAGGATTCGGAGCGTTTTTTCCGCCAGATGGTTTTTAATGCGGTTGTGGGAAATACGGATGACCATTTGAAGAATTTCTGGATGATTTACAGCCACCTTCAGGGATGGCGGCTCTCTCCCGCCTTCGACCTGATCCCTAATGTGGGAAGGAACGATGAACACGTGCTGTTCTTCGACACGGGGGCATATTTCCCCGGCAGAAAAAGGCTTGAAAAACTTGGTCGGCAGTGGGGGATCCATAACGCAGATCTCGTGGTGGCTCAGGTATTCGAAGCCGTAGCCGCCTGGAGGGAAATCTTTGCAATTGGCGGAGTCTCAGCTGTTGATATCGACAAGTTTAAGGAGATTGATGCGAATTTGTTGAGCTGATTGTATGAACCGATATCTCGGAAACAACCATTGAGGTGCCGGGACTCGACGTAGAGCTTGAACCGCTGCTGCTGTCGGTGCCGCTACAGCTTCTGGCGTACCACATTGCCGTGTTGAAGGGGACTGACGTCGATCAGCCGAGGAACCTGGCAAAAAGCGTTACGGTAGAGTAGGCGGATACGATGTCTGGAACAAATGGTTTGGCAGTAGTACAAAAAACAGAAGGGCTATCCCCCAACCCTGGTTTACGGGATAACCCTTCTGGTTCACCCCTTCTTTATAGTAAGGGGTCCCAAAATTTTTCCTATGACATACCGCCACTAACATCCAACAACCAGTCAGAAACAAGTTGACATTTTTTTATCATTTGATATAAGAATATTCGAATATTACCAAGGGAGCTTCTGTGGATTTTGATAATGCCAACAAATGGGCTGAGTATTTAAAAGCCCTTGCTCATCCGACCCGTCTCCAGATAGTCGCGGAGTTGCTTAAAGGCACCAAGTGCGTAACCGACATTCAGGACATTCTGCCGGCATCCCAATCCAATATCTCTCAACATTTAACCGTCCTTCGCCATGCCGGGATTGTAAATTTCGCCCAGGACGGCTCCCAGCGCTGCTACTACGTGAGTCGTCCAAAGTTGGTATCAACGGTTATCGACCTGCTGGAAGAGGGAGAGCCTGCCATTTGTAAAGCGAAGGCGGAGATCGACCAGGAAAAACAATCATCAGGAGGTAGCTGCTGTGTGCGATAGCTATCGACCGAGGTTGTTACCTTTTAAACGAAAGGAACGTATGTAATGAATGTACCAGAACATCACAGCTTGATTATCCTCGGTTCCGGGCCTGCCGGGTATACCGCAGCAGTCTATGCAGCCCGGGCAAATTTGAATCCAGTCCTGATTGCCGGCCTGCAGCCGGGCGGACAACTTACCACAACCACTGAAGTGGACAACTGGCCAGGTGAACATGAAGGTGTTGAAGGGCCAGAACTGATGGAGCGGATGCGCCAGCATGCCGAGCGCTTCAACACCAGAATCATCTCCGATCAGATTGTAGAAGCTGACCTGCAGCAGCGTCCCTTCGTGCTCAAGGGGGACAGTGCCACTTACACCTGTGATGCCCTGATCATCGCAACCGGAGCCTCGGCCCAATACCTGGGCTTGCCCTCAGAAGGTGCATTCAAGGGTAAAGGCGTCACCGCCTGTGCTACGTGTGACGGTTTTTTCTATCGTAATCTGCCGGTGGCCGTGATCGGCGGGGGTAACACCGCTGTGGAAGATGCCCTTTATCTGACCCATATTGCATCTCATGTTACCGTAATTCATCGCCGTGACCAGTTCCGTTCTGAAAAGATCTTGTCTGACAAGATCAATGCCAAGGCAGCCGAAGGCAAGGTTACTATCGAATGGTTTCACGTATTGGATGAGGTGTTGGGCAACAGCAAAGGCGTTACCGGCATTCGGATAAAGGATGTCCGTGATGGCTCGACTAAAGAGATAAGTGTGGAAGGTGTCTTCATCGCTATTGGCCATTCACCAAACACCAGCATCTTTGCAGGACAGCTTGAGATGAAAGATGGCTACCTCAAAACCAGAAGCGGTTCGGAGGGGTTTGCCACCCAAACCAGTGTACCGGGTGCCTTTGCTGCCGGTGATGTGCAGGATCATGTTTACCGTCAGGCAATCACATCTGCAGGCAGCGGTTGTATGGCCGCGCTGGATGCTGAACATTACCTGGATGGACTACAGTAAGCCAACATATAAAAGGAGCAAGACGTATGAAGATCAAGATTCAATATTGCGCATCTTGAGGGCACCAGCCCCGTGCAGCGAGTCTCGCTGCAGAATTGAAGGAACAGTTGAAGGCAGCAGAGGTTGAAATGGAAATTGGGCCACAAAAAAGTGAGTTTGCCGTATTTGTTGATGAGGTAGCGGTCTTTTCTCGTTTTGAACAACGTCGGTTTCCTGAAGCTGACGAACTGGTGGAAATTTGTAACAAGTTAGTTTAGTAGCAATCAAAGGAACTCAAAATAGTAGTAGATTATCTTCAAGCCGTTGCCATTAGGAAAGGAGCGGAATATGGACTGGGATGAATGCTACAGCGAACCGGGGTTTGCCCACGGGATAGCGCCGAATGAATTTCTCGTGTCAGTAGTGGGCAGGATTCCGAAAGGAAAGATTCTTTCTCTGGCAGAGGGTGAAGGCAAAAATGCCGTTTATCTGGCGTCTTTGGGGTATGAGGTCACCGGAGTTGATGGTTCAATAGTCGGCCTGCATAAAGCCGCCACAATGGCAACAGAGCGTGGTGTAACTATTACGACAATCCATGCAGATCTGGGTCTGTTCAAGATAGAAGCTGAACAGTGGAATGGAATTGTCGCCTGCTATTGCCATGTGCCTTCGGCAATCCGTATTCCACTTCATCACGCTGCGGTGCGGGGATTGAAATCCGGCGGTGTCTTCGTGCTGGAAGCTTTCAGCACGGAGCAATTCATCTACGATACTGACGGTCCTCATTCTCTCGATATGCTCATGAAGTTGGATGACCTGAAGCAAGAACTTGCCGGGCTGGAATTTGCTCATGCTGTTCAGATTATACGGGAAGCCCAGGAGGGGAGTCGGCATGCCGGGGTTGTGTCGGTTATTCAGGTCGTTGGCGTCAAACCGTGATATGGCAATCCCATAACTAGTCGTACCTGGGAGCCATTTTCGTATCAGTAGTAATGAAAGGAATGTTGCATGAAACAGACAGACGAAACCGCCCGCTATCTGAAATCCTGCAGAAGTGAGTTCTGGCGAAAGGTCTTTGCGGCTGAGCTGGGCTACCTCCTGCAACACCTGAATCCTGGTGACGAAGTTCTCAGCGTGGGATGCGGCCCCGCACATATAGAAAGCGCTCTGACTGCCCACGGTTTTATGGTGGTTGGTCTGGATGTCTCTCGTGAGGCACTGGCGTGTGCCCCTGATTCTGTCAGGGCTGTTGCTGCCTCCGCAGAGGATATGCCGTTTCCGGATGCCTCTTTTGATGTTGTGCTTTATATTGCCTCACTGCAGTTTATTGAAAATTACCGCACGGCTCTTGAACGGACAGCTCGGGTTCTTAAGCCGGGCGGAATATTGATCGCCATGCTGCTCAACCCCGCTTCAGAGTTTTTTAAAACCAGATACGCCAGTGGAGACTCTTATGTCCGTAAGCTCAGACACACGGATCTGCAAGAACTTGAGCAGGCCGCAGCAGAATGGTTTGACACACAGGGGGAGTATTTTATGGGGATTGATGGTGAAGAGCTGTTTGACAGCGCCGATTCGGCAACTGCGGCGTTGTATGTAATCAAAGGAGTAAAGAGAGCCTGACGGGCAGCGTGCCTAGGGGGTGTTTTGGCAGTATACAACTTGATTTTTCCCGAGTATTCTTTCCCGCAGATTATAATGAAGTCACGGAAAAGGTGGCCATGTTATGAAAACATCATTCGATTCATTCAATTCCGCTGTAACCCTCACGGTAGGCAGCCAGAGTTTCCGCATCTATAAGATTGATGCCGTCGGACTGGCAGACGTCGGTAACGTCTCCAGTCTTCCCCGCACTCTCAAAATTCTCCTGGAAAACCTGTTGCGCAACGAAGACGGGGATACGGTCACAAAGGGCGATATCCTCGCCTTTGGCGACTGGCTGGAACATCGCACCTCGGCGAGGGAGATCGCCTTCCGTCCCGGTCGGGTGCTGATGCAGGACTTTACCGGTGTTCCTGCTGTTGCCGATCTGGCCGCTATGAGGGATGCCGTCGCCGCTGCAGGCGGTAATCCGGAGTCGATCAATCCCCTGATTCCGGTCGATCTGGTCATCGATCACTCGGTGCAAGTGGACAGCTTTGGCTCCCCTGAATCATTTCAGATCAATGTAGAGCGTGAAATGGAGAGAAACCGGGAACGGTATGCATTCCTGCGCTGGGGACAGAACGCTTTTGATAACTTCCGGGTTGTCCCGCCCGGCACCGGTATCTGTCATCAGGTTAATCTGGAGTATCTCGCCAAGGTCGTCTGGCAGCGGGTTGATAGCGATGGGGCAGCAGTTGTCTATCCTGATACCCTGCTTGGGACGGACAGCCACACAACCATGATAAACGGGCTTGGGGTGCTCGGGTGGGGCGTCGGCGGCATTGAGGCGGAAGCGGCCATGCTGGGGCAGCCGGTATCGATGACGATCCCGGACGTTGTTGGTGTACGACTTGAGGGCAAGCTTCAGCCCGGAGTTACCGCGACGGATCTGGTTCTCACGATTACCGAACTCCTCCGGAAAACCGGCGTAGTTGGGAAATTTGTGGAGTTCTACGGTTCCGGGCTTGATGCCCTGACAATTGCCGACCGTGCCACCATCGCCAATATGTCCCCTGAATATGGTGCTACCTGCGGTTATTTTCCGGTTGATGCTGAAACCATCAGCTATCTTCGCTTTACCGGCCGTGAAGATATCACTGCTCTCGTCGAAGCATATGCAAAAGCACAGGGGTTGTGGCGTGACGCCGATTCTCCCGATCCTGTTTTCACAAAGGTTGTGAGCGTGGCTCTTGCGGATGTCGTTCCCTGTCTCGCCGGTCCAAAACGCCCTCAGGACCGGGTTCCACTACCGGAACTTCCTGCAGTCGTCTCCAAGGCGGTCCCCCCGTCAGAGGATGGCAGGAAAACAGCTATCCAGAACCTTGGTGTCGATCTCAAGGATGGCGATGTTGTTATCGCTGCCATTACCTCCTGCACCAACACGTCCAATCCGGGTGTCATGCTGACGGCGGCCCTTCTTGCGAAAAAGGCGGTTGAAGCAGGGCTCACGGTCAAGCCGTGGGTCAAGACCTCTCTCGCTCCCGGCTCAAAAGTAGTCATGGAGTATCTCCGCCGTTCCGGCCTCTACGAACCGCTCGTTGCACTCGGCTTCGATCTGGTCGGTTATGGCTGTACGACCTGTATCGGCAACTCCGGTCCGTTGCCAGAGGATATTGAAAACGCCATAGTTTCAGCGGATCTTGCTGTGTCAGCGGTTCTTTCCGGCAACCGTAACTTTGAGGGGCGTATCCACCCGCTGGCCAAATTGAGCTGGCTCGCCTCGCCGCCGCTGGTGGTCGCCTTTGCCCTGGCCGGCACAACACGGATTGATCTTACCACTGAACCACTTGGTAACGCTGCGGATGGTCGTTCGGTCTACCTGAAGGACCTTTGGCCGAGTCAGGGGGAGATAGATGCGCAGATCAGTGCGATTACCCCGGAGATGTTCCGCCGTGGGTACGGGGATTTGTACGAAGGCACCCCGGAATGGAGGGGGCTTGATAACAGCAGTTCCCCCACCTATCCGTGGGACGGCGGTTCCAGCTATGTAAAACAGCCGCCGTTTCTGCAGGGTGCTCATGGTGGCGAAGAAATCCCTCTGCCGGGGAAGATGCGCATCCTTGCCCTCTTTGGCGACTCCATCACCACCGACCATATTTCACCCGCCGGGGATATACCGCCAGACAGCCCGGCAGGTCTGTATCTGCAGCAGAGCGGGGTTGTGGTCTCCGACTTTAATTCCTATGGTTCACGGCGCGGCAACCATGACGTGATGGTGCGCGGTACCTTTGCCAATATCCGCATCAAAAATGAAATGACTTCCGGGCGCGAAGGGGGTTTTACTGTTCATCACCCTGATGGCGATGAGATTACTATTTTTGAGGCTACTGAACGTTATCGCTCGGAGAAGGCGCCGCTGGTTGTCGTTGCCGGGAAGGAGTACGGTTCAGGCTCCAGCCGGGATTGGGCTGCAAAGGGGCCGCTTCTGCTCGGTGTGCGTGTTGTCATTGCCGAGAGTTTCGAGCGGATTCACCGCTCCAACCTGATCGGCATGGGGATCTTGCCGCTGCAGTTTTTGGAAGGGGAAAACAGGAAAACGCTCGCCCTTGACGGGAGCGAAACGATTGAGCTTAAAATTACGGCGGCGGAGCTAGCGCCCGGCATGGAGGTACCGGCAAAAATCAGCCGCCCGGATGGCTCCGGTACTGAAATTATTTTAAAAAGCCGCATGGACACCGCTAACGAGGCCGCTTACTTCAGGGCTGGCGGGATACTGCAGTATGTTTTGTCCGGGTACCTGGCGTGTTGAAGTTCTGGAGGCCATCGGCAAAGGGAGCCACGAGCGCTTTGCCGTGAATAATAAAAAGTTTTCCGCACGGGTAGCTGTGAGTAAAGAATAGCGCTTGAATCCAAAGAAAGTTATTAATCTGGTATGTATATGCAGCAAAGCCCCCAGCCGTTACTCTCAATCATCATCCCGACTCTCAACGAAGTAAAGCATCTCCCGCACCTCCTGGGAGAGATCAATAAACAAACGGATATATCCCTTGAAATTATGGTTGCCGATGGCGGCTCTTCTGATACAACCCGGGCAGTGGCAGAGGAGTACGGCGCCGCTTTTGTAACTGCCAGGCGTGGCCGGGGTGCGCAGATGAATGCTGCCGCAAGAGTGGTCTCCGGTGACTATTTTCTCTTCCTGCATGCGGACTCCCGCATTGACGATCCTGCGCTGCTCAGCGATGCCGTGCGTGCCCTGATGTCAGAGATGGGTGACTTCGACCGTGTCGCCGGCCATTTCCCCCTGCGGTTCATGCGCAGTACCAAGCGCAACGCCATGGCCTACCGCTACGCCGAGGAGAAGACCACTTTTAACCGCGTCAACACCACAAACGGTGACCAGGGCTTGTTGCTGACAAGAGGATTTTTCAAAGATCTTGGCGGTTTCGATGAAAGCATGCCGTTTCTGGAAGATCAACGCATTGCCGAGAAAATAAGGTCCGAGGGGAGATGGATCACGCTGCCCGGATATCTTAATACTTCGGCACGACGGTTTGAGGCGGAAGGTTTCCATCGCCGCTACATCCTGATGGGCATGATTATGGGGCTGCACTCTGTCGGTGCGGAAGCATTTTTTGTCCGCGCCCCCGGGGTATACCGGCTGCAGCAGGATACCGGGAGGCTTTTTCTGTCACCGTTTTTTTGCCTCATCCGGCAGATGATGCGTGACGAGTGGGGCTTTGCAGGAACGATTCGTATCTTTTATCACCTTGGGAGGTATATCAGGCAGAACTCCTGGCAGATGTTTTTTTTCATTGATGTCTGGTTACGGTCGCTGCTTGGAGCAGGGCGTTATCCCTTTTTGAAATTTCATGATCGCCTGTTCTGGCCCTGTACCAATTTCAAGCTGTTCGATGCAGTTATCGGAGTGCTCTGTTTTGTCTGGTTTATGGGGATTCTGGCGCCGGTTTTCCGGTTTCTGGACTACAGAGAGCAAACACTGCAGGAGCGATCAACCGGAAACAGCGGTCGGATTTGACAATTAATTACAGGCCGCTATAATATTTTTTGTTAGCTTGTTACTGCTGCTCCCTACAAGGTGACATCTATGGCACCCCAGTATATTGCAAACCATAATCTGCCCCTCCTGCTGGAAAGGCTGCGCCGGTATGCCGAACTGCACGGTCCCGTCCGTGGCGAGGACGGAGTTGTGCGTTTCGCCGCAATCGCTCCGGGGACACTTCCCGATCTTTCTGCACTTCGAACCCTGCTCCCCCCGAAAAAATACCTGCTGCACCCTCAGGAAACTATTCTGAACTATACAGCGGCAGCCGGTTATCAACTGCAGGCGGAGGACGTACGTTCCCTGATTCTCTTCGGCCTCCACCCCTGTGATCTTGCCGGTATAAACTATCTTGACCGGGTCTTCCTGGGTGACGCCCCGGACCCGCTCTATGCAGCCAGGCGCGCTACGCTGACTCTGATCGGCATCTCCTGCACTCCTGATGAGTTCTGCTCATGCCACATTTTGCCATCACCGCTGAATGCGCTATCAGATCTCTTCCTTTGCTCTGTGGATGAGGGTCTGATTGTCACCAGTGGTTCTCCCCGTGGCGATGAACTCCTTGATGGTGTTAAGGATCTCCTCGAAGAGTGGGAGGGTGCGGTGCCCGAAGATAGCCGCCGCTTCTTTGGCCATGCTGAGGCAGAACAGGTGCGCCCCGAACCTGATGCGACGCTCCCGGAGTGGCAGGAGTTTGCCTCGCACTGTCTCGGGTGCGGCGCCTGCTCGCTCTGCTGCCCGACCTGCTACTGCTTTGATGTGCTGGAGTTTTGTGGACTTGATAGCTGTTCTGCGGAAAGGGTGCGGCAATGGGATAACTGCCTTTTCAAGAGTCATGCCGAGGTGGCGGGCGGTACGAATTTCCGGAAGGAGCGTGCCGAGCGCTTCCTTTATCGCTACCGCCACAAATATCGCGGTTTCGGACCGCTTCAGGGGGTCCCCTCCTGCGTCGGCTGCGGTCGCTGCCGGGTTGTCTGTCCGGCCGGGCTCGATCTGCGGCCGCTGGCGGAGCGGCTGGAGGGGAGACCGTTATGAATAGAGACCTTCCAATTCCGGCAGTGATTTCGGCAATCCGGCCGCTGACGGTTGATACCTCCCTGGTTACGCTGAATACCGAGCCGCATCATCCGGTTGCGTCATCGTTTCTTCCCGGTCAGTTTCTGGAATTATCACTTCCGGGAGCAGGTGAGTTCCCTGTGTCATACTGTGGCTTTCCATCGGTAGACGGCAGCATCGAACTTTGCATCAGGCATATCGGGCACGTAACAGGACCACTGAGAACCGCAGTGCCGGGTGATGCCGCCGCGGTGCGTGGTCCTTTCGGCCATGGATTCCCGCTGCTAGCTTATGTCGGCCAGGATCTGCTGCTGATCGCCGGCGGTTTGGGGATTGCTCCGCTCCGGTCGCTTCTTTTAGCACTTCTGGCCCAGCGGGAACTCTGGGGACGCCTGACCCTGCTGTATGGTGCACGCGAGACCGGGGCGCTGCTCTTTACGGATGAGCTGCTGGAACTGCAGAATCGAGGAATGGTAGAGCTGCAGCTGACAGTGGATCACCTGGAGCACTGCTTTGATGGACCTCCATACTGCCGTGTTGCCCTGCTTCCTGTCCTGCTGGATCAGCTTGATCTGGAGCCGGATCGGACCTGCGCCGCGATTTGCGGTCCCCCGGTTGTTTACCCGCTGCTGGTGTCCCGTTTGCGACAGCTGGGATTGTCTGATGACCGGATTCACCTCTCCCTGGAGCGACGCATGAAGTGTGGTGTCGGTCGTTGCGGGCACTGTGCTGTCGGAACCCGCCTCTGCTGTGTCGATGGGCCGGTGTTCAGCCTTGCGGAACTGGCCGGAATAGAGGGGGCTCTCGGATGAAAAAACTGCGGGTTGCCATTGCCGGGTTGACCGCCTGCTCCGGCTGTCAGCTCTCATTACTTAATTGTGAGGATGAACTGCCAAGGATGCTGGAGCTGTTCGAGTTTCACTATTTTCCGATGGCCAGTTCGCCTGCTCTGATGGAAGGCGAATATGACGCTGTATTGGTTGAGGGGTGTCTCTCGATGCCGCATGAAAAAGAGTTGCTGCAGGAGTTGCGGAGACGAAGCAGGTATCTGGTCGCGCTGGGAACCTGTGCTGTCTGTGGCGGAGTGGCGGCTCTCCGGAATGGTGAGGAGCGCGAACAGTTGCGTCAGTCGGTGTATGGCGAGAATCAGGTCGCCTCTGAAACATATGAACCTCTGCCGCTGCATCGAGTGGTGCAGGTAGATGCAGCCGTCACCGGCTGTCCGCCGGAAAAGGAAGAACTGTTGAGGCTGCTGGCGGGGCTGGCTCGGGGTGTGCTCCCTGTCGCCATTGACTACCCGGTCTGCACCGAATGCCGGATGCGGGAAAACCTCTGTCTGCTGACGGAGCGCTCTGCCCTCTGCCTTGGACCGCTGACCCTGGGCGGCTGTAGTGCGCGTTGTCCAAGTCTGGGAGTGCCGTGCGAGGGTTGTCGGGGGCCGGTTCCGGAGGCCAACCTGGCAGAAGCCCTTGAGATCTACGCTGAAAAAGGTTTTGATAAAGCCACGGTACGAGACCGGTTGCGGCGCTTCTGCCCGGAGTGGAAACTATGAGCAGTTACCGCAAGATTGATATACTGACCAGGGTAGAGGGGCATGGCTCTGTCGAGCTGATCCGGGATGGCGGTCGCGTTGTGGATGCTTGTCTGCACTTGAGCGAATCGCCCCGGCTGTTCGAGGCGCTGCTTATTGGCCGGCGTTTTGATGAGATTCCAGATATCGCCTGCCGGATCTGTTCGATATGCTCAACGGTGCACAAGGTGTCGGCGCTTCAGGCGGTTGAACAGGCACTTGCGGTTAGCATATCGCGGCAGACCGGACTGCTGCGGGAACTGGCGGTACAGGGGGGGCAGATAGAGAGTCATGCACTACATGTATTCTGCCTGGCGTTGCCTGATTATCTGGGGGTTAACGGTATTCAGGGTCTGGCCGCGCATGAGCTGGAGAAGCTGCAGTTGGGGCTCAGGATCAAGAAACTGGGCAATCTGATCCAGGAAACCATCGGCGGACGGGCCATCCACCCGTTCAATCTGATTGTGGGCGGCGTCGGGGAAGTGCCCGGATCTGAAAAAATGCAGCATCTGAAAGATCAGCTTGCCGGGGTGCGTGACGACGTGACTGCCAGCATCGCCTATGTATCAGGCTTGAATGACATTCTGCCGCCGCTGTCAATGCACCCTGCCTGCGCGGTCAGCGGCGGACCGCCGCTCTTTGGTAACTGTCTTGTAACGTCCACGGAGACCATTGCCGCCAACTCGGCGGCAGCATGGCTGGACGAGCAGGTTGAAGCATCTACACACGCCAAGGTCAGCCGCTTTGGCGGGAAAGCTCCATTCCTTGTGGGGCCGCTGGCCCGTCTTACCTTAGCGATGCCAGCGGCATATGCACACTATTTTACGGATACTTCGATCAGATCAGCCACGAAAGCACGGGTAATTGAACTTCAGCTGGCGGTGGAGCGAGCGCAGCTGTTGGTCGATCTGCTGCTGAATGACGGTCTGGAGAAGGAACAACCTGTGGTTGCCATTGCCGCTCAAGGTGAAGGCACTTCAGTTATGGAGGCTCCCCGAGGAGTGCTCCTGCACAGCTACCGCTTCGACGACCGGGGAGTATGCCGTGCCGCAGATATCATTACCCCGACATCAATCAATCAGGGCGCAATCGCTCTCTCGCTGAAAGAACTTATCGTCGCGATGGATGGTGCCGAATACGAACAGATCAGAGCTGCCGCAGAAATCCTGGTCCGCTGTTACGACCCCTGCATCTCCTGCGCAGTTCACTGACCGGTGATCGATAAAATATCACAGAACGCCCTCACCGTCCCCCCTCCCATCTCCATCGCTTATCACGGATCCATTTTTTCTCTTTTCATTTTTCACTGATAACGTGTAATTTGTGCCAATGCTTCCTGTACACATACCAAGGCTGCATGCCACGAAAGGTACTTATTATGAAACCCGCAACTGCCGGCAACTCTTCCTCCTTCAAAGCAAAAACTTCCCCCAAAAATAAAATTGCACCAGAAGCCGAGCCCAAAGTTTTCCGCACTCTCAAGCCTGAAGATATGGAGTTGGAAGAGTGGCAGACACGCCTGCGCAGACAGTTTGCTGAAGGGCAGCAGTTTCAGTTGAAAAATGTCGGGGAGCACCCGAAAACCTTTTTGATGAGCCATGAAGCCTTATATATTCCTCGCAATCACGTTACAACAAAAAGATTCCACATATGATCGCTTCTGAAACACTTGCCAGACTCGAATTCGACAAGCTGCTGGCGGAAATTTCCCGCCATGCCCACAGCTCCGGCACAGCTGAGTGTATCCAGTGCATCCGGCCGCTCTATGACCTTCAGGAAATCAGAACCATATCAGGACGGGTTGGCGAGATTCGTGCCCTTGATCGATCCGGTATTTCGCTTACTCTGGGGAGCTTTGAGGACATCCGCCCTTCTCTCGAACTGCTGCGGCCGATCGGAGCGGTCCTGGCGCCGCTCGAACTGCTCCTGTTTATTCCGGTGCTGCGACTGTTTACCGACCTGGCGCGCCAGTTTTCAAACAGGGTGGACATCCCGCTGCTGAGATCAATTGAGCCGCAGCCCCGTGGCTTTCCCGATATTCTTGAACCGCTGGTGGCCTCTATTGATAGTGATGGCAGCATCATGGATTCGGCCTCGAAGCTGTTAAAGGAAACCCGCAGGGCCAAGCGGGGTCTGGCGGGACGAATCCGCAAAAAGATTGAGGAGATCATCCGCGATAGCGGCATCGAGAAATTCCTCCAGGACGATTTCATAACGCAGCGTTCAGGGCGCTGGGTCATCCCGGTGCGGATGGATTCAAAGGGGATGGTGAAAGGGGTTGTGCATGATGTTTCCTCCTCTGGGGAGACCGCTTTCATGGAGCCGCTGGAGATTATCCCCTTTGTCAACGAGCTGGAAAATCTAACCGCCGAAGAGAAGGCGGAGGAGATCCGTATTCTGCGTCAGCTCTCAGGTTGGCTGCGCGAAGACGCCGGTCAGATTGCAACCTGCTTTGAAACACTGCTGGAGTTGGACCGGCTGAATAGTATGGCGCGCTTTGCGATCGAATTCGACCTGGAGCCGGCAACTCTCAACGAACAGGGTGAGCTGCGGCTGGTCGACGCCCGTCACCCGCTGCTGCTGATGATGCAGAAGCGGGGGATGGTGAAAAAAGTCGAACCACTCGGGTTTGAGTTGGGTGGTGCGACTCCTGATGCCGATTCAGTCATGGTCATCACCGGCCCCAACGCCGGCGGCAAGACCATCGCCCTCAAGACGGCAGGAATGCTGGCGCTGATGGCGCTCTCCGCTCTGCCGGTGCCTGCCGGGCCGATCTCTACCTTTCCGCTGCTTGATTCGCTCCTGGTAGATATCGGTGATGAGCAATCGATCGAACAGAGCCATTCCACCTTTTCGGCCCATGCCGCCCGGATTACCGATATTCTCCGGCAGAGCGGTCCACTATCGCTGGTGCTGCTTGATGAACTGGGGGCCGGCACCGAGCCGCTGCAGGGGGCGGCCATCGCCTGCGGGGTGCTGCACGAACTGCAGCAGCAGGGGAGCATGGTGATTGCAACAACACATTTGAGTGATATAATAGGTTTTGTCCATCGCACGCCCGGTATGATCAACGCCGGGATGGAGTTTGATGATGCCAGCTTCACACCGCTCTACCGCCTGATCGTCGGTGAGCCGGGGCAGTCGCACGCCGTGGAGATCGCCCGCCGTTTCGGGATGCCGGAAGGGGTGATAACCTTTGCCCGGCAGATGCTCGGCAATGCCGGCAGCGAATTTGCGGGGCTGTTGACCGAGCTACGCCAGCGGCGCAAAGAGTTTGAGGATCTGCACGCCTCTCTCCAGAGCCGTGAACGGTCGCTTGAACGGCGGAGTGCAGAGCTTGATGCCAGAGCTGATCAGGTTTTACAGATCCGCAAAGAGGCTGCCGAAAAAGGGTGGGATGATGCCAAAGAGCTGATTTCTGCGACAAGGCGTCGCACCAACGCCCTGCTGGAAGAGTTGAAGCGTGAGAAGAGGAGTGAAATAGTAGATGAACTGCGCCGAGCTGAAACTGACCTGACGGAGCAGCTGAAGCCGCAGGGTGTGCGCTTGGAACTGCTGCCGCTGAAAGAGGTGAAGAAGGGTGATGCGGTTCATATCCGCTCGCTCGGGTGTGACGGTGCGGTCCTCTCGTTTGATGTGCGAAGCGGCAAAGCCCGCGTCAGGGCAGGCCGAATGGAACTGGACGTACCCCTTGCGGAGCTGGCCAGGCCGCAGGCAAAGGGTGAAAGCGGAAAGAGCAGGCGTGCTGCCGCTCCCTGGAAGGTCGAGGTTGCCGGTGGTGAAGAGCGTGAGTTGAAGCTGATCGGGATGCGGGTGGAAGAGGCGCTTGTCGAGCTGGAGCCGTTCATCAACCACGCCGCTGCGGCCGGCCTGCGCGAGGTGCGGGTCATTCACGGTCTTGGCAGCGGTCGATTGCGGGATGCGGTACGTGAAGAGCTGGGGCGGCATCCGCTGGTGGAGGGTCTCCGGCCGGGCGAACCGCACGAAGGGCGGGATGGCGCGACGGTAGTAACATTGAGAGTGTAAAATTAATTCTTCACTGGGAGAGGAACACCAATGACAGAAAAGAAAATTGGCGAACTGCTGGTAGAAAATAAATTGATCACAACTGAGCAATTCAGTGAGGCGTTGGAAATGCAGCAGATTAATCCGTCACAGCCAATCGGCCAGCTGCTCTGCCAGATGGGGTTGTTGAAGAGCAGAGATCTGGAGTACGTGCTTGACCACAATAACAAGCGCCGTAAATTGGGGGAGATACTTATATCCCAAAATCTGATTGACGAAGAGCGCCTTAATAATGCTCTCAGGATTAGTAAGTCAGAAAAAATACCGCTCGGCAGGGCGCTGATCAGACAGCATCTTATTGAAGAAGAGCAGCTGTCACATGCGGTGGCATCCCAGTATGACCTGAAGTTTGTCCGCTTGGCTGGCGTACGTTTCGACCAGGAGATGGCCGGGTTTATCAATGCATCGTTTGCACAGCGTCTGCGTATCGTACCAATCAGGTGCAGAGATAATTGCCTGACAATTGCCATGGCATATCCCCTTCAGCGTGATGAAATTGCTCAGCTTGAGAGCTGTTGCAAGATGCAGGTCATAGCGGTAATTGCCACTGAAAGCGACATTCTCATTGCCCAGCAAAAGGTGTTCAAGTTAAGTGGGACAGCAAGCCATGAAGAGCTTAATTTCGAGTTATCCGAAGACCAGATTCGCGAAAGCGGGAGATCAAAATATGTCAGTGACTTTATCAGTGCTGATGTTGATTTTCTGGTTAAACGCATTATTACTACCGGTATCAGGGACGGTGCCAGCGATATTCATCTGGAGTCTACCGAGCAGGGAATGGAGGTCCGCTACCGTGTTGACGGAATTCTTCAAACAATAGAAATGGGAGCCGACGAGGTGTTGATAGGCCCCAATGCTCGCCAGATAATCTCCAAGATCAAGATAATGTGCGACATGGATATTTCTGAGCGGCGCAGACCTCAGGACAGCAGTTTTAAAATGAAAGTATCAAGAGAAGGAACCGTCCGTGGGGTCGATTTCCGTGTTTCTACCTTGCCGACCCAATATGGTGAAAATGTTGTCATCAGGATTCTGGACAAGCGCAGCGGCGCAATCTCTCTGGAGTCGCTCGGGTATGCTTCCGAACACGTTTCAGCACTCTACCAGGCGCTTGACAAGCCGACCGGCCTCTTTCTGGTAACCGGTCCGACCGGTTCCGGCAAATCATCCACTCTTTATGCCCTTCTTTCACGCATCAGCACACCCGGCGTCAAGACTATAACGGTCGAAGACCCGATCGAATACGCCATAAACGGTATTACACAGACCGAAGTCAACGAAATCATCGGCAATTCCTTTGCACGGCTGTTGCGTGCCTTCCTGCGTCAGGATCCGGATAATATCATGGTCGGCGAGATTCGAGATCTCGAGACCGCCACTATTTCCATGCGTGCTGCCATGACCGGACATACGGTGCTTTCAACCCTGCATACCAACGATGCTACCAGCGCCGTAACGAGATTAATCGACATGGGGATTGAGCCGAGTCTGATTGCGACTACTCTCCGTTGTGTACTGGCGCAACGTTTAGTGCGCTGCGTCTGTCAAAAGTGCCGAACACGGTATGCCCCTTCCGGGCAGGTCCTGGCGGGATTTGGAATCCCGGCCAACAGCGGCATGGAATTCGTCCAGGGGAAAGGGTGTCAAGCTTGTAATTTTACCGGGTTCAGCGGTCGTCTCCCGATTGTCGAACTATGGATTCCCACTCGTGACGAACTGCTGCTAATCAACCGGCAGCCTGATAATAATATCCTGCGTAATACTGTCTTTGCGCAGTCAAACCGCCCGACGATGATTGAAGACGGCCTTCGTCGCGTGCGGGCGGGGGAAACTACACTGGAGGAGCTGCTGCGCGTCGTCCCGTTTGAACAGATTGAGGCGGGGGGAGAAAAGATCGACAGGATGCTTGTCGCTTGATAAACCGGTGCAGGGATGCATATTAATTATCACGCTTAACGTGCTGTTTATGACTCGTTGCCTTTGAATTATATTAGTGATGTTTACAATTCAGGCTGTGTCGAACTTATCCCCGTGATGTACACCGTCATATAGCCGCTCGGCTTACGGACTGTGACCTCGTCGTCAAGTTTTTTGTGCAGCAGCGCCTGACCGACCGGTGAATCGATGCTGATCCTGCCGATACTGACATCGATTTCATCCGGCCCGACCAGTTGATAACAGCGCGTATCTCCTGTTTCTTCTTCGTAGGTAACCCAGCAGCCGAAAGTAATCTGCGCGGGATTCATTGGCACAGTTGCCACCTTCAGTACTTTCAGCCGTAAGGTGAGGTGTTTCAGCTTGCTGTCAATCTCGCGCAGCCTTTTTTTACCGTAAATGTATTCGGCATTCTCGGAACGGTCACCTTCTGCGGCCGCATCAGAAACCCCCCGTACGACCTTGGGGCGCTCCACTTTCCAGAGGTAGTCATATTCATCACACAGTTTTTTTAAACCTTCGGCAGAAATCAGATTAGTCATGTAAACAGCTCCGGTACAATAGAAAAAAACAGCCCGCACAGGCGGGCTGTTCAGTGAAAACGTATAAAGTTACATTATTTTGCGACGCCGAGCAGTTCTACATCAAACAGCAGCGTGGCGTTCGGAGGAATGACTCCGCCTGCTCCCCGTGAGCCATAGCCAAGCTTCGAAGGGATAATCAGCTTGCGCTTGCCGCCGACTTTCATCGTCATGACACCTTCATCCCACCCAGGAATAACCTGGCCGACGCCGATAGTAAAGGAGAACGGCTCGTTGCGGTCAACCGAACTGTCGAATTTCTTGCCGTTTTCAAGTGTCCCGGTGTAGTGCACCTTGACCTGCTTACCCGCCTTTGGCGATGCTCCCTTGCCAACGACGACATCAACGTACTTGAGGCCTGAGGCGGTTGTCACCGTTTTTTTTGCATCCTGTGCCGCAAAGGCCGGGATCGCGAGCAGTGCCGCCATAAAAACTGATACTGCAATTTTGCTGAAACGCTTCATACGTGAAAACCTCCCGATCTGTTTAATTACACTCTTCGGCGAGGATAAATGGTTTCGCTCCCGCTGGCAACATAGATTTTGTCCGGGAGCAGAACTGCCTTGCAGAGTTGCCGCGTTATCATGTATTCTTGACCGCTGAATCTATTACAGAAAGGACCACCCATGCTTGAAGCACATCTGCTGAAAGAGCTGACGTCAATTGTTGGCCCCGATAATATAGCAACAGGTAAACAGGATATGATCTGTTACGGTTATGATGCGACTCAGATGGAGTTTCTGCCGGATGCAGTTGTCCATCCGGCAAACGCCGAGGAGGTCTCAGCAATCCTACAACTGGCAAACCGCGAGGGTTTTCCGGTTTTCCCGCGCGGTGCCGGGACCGGCTTTACCGGAGGTTCTCTCCCCAAGGGGGGCGGAGTCGTGTTGGTGACTACCCGTATGAACCGTATCCTGCGCATCGACACCGAGAACCTGATCGCCGAGGTTGAACCGGGGGTTGTGACGGAGCAGCTCCAGATTGCTGTCGAAAAGCTCGGATTTTTCTACCCCCCTGATCCGGCTTCACTCAAGGTCTCAACCCTGGGTGGAAATGTGGCCGAAAATGCCGGGGGTCCGCGCTGTGTCAAGTACGGAGTCACCCGCGATTTCGTCATGGGTCTCGAAGTCGTGCTGCCGACCGGCGAAATCATCCGTACCGGTGGCGAGACCTACAAGGCGGTGGTCGGCTACGACATGACCCGCCTTCTCTGCGGCAGCGAAGGCACGCTCGGGGTCATCACCAAGATCATCTTCAAGATCCTGCCGTACCCTGACGCCAAAAAGACCATGCTGACAATTTTCGACTCGATCGACGGCGCCGCCAAGGCGGTGTCAACGATCATCGGCAACAAGATTATCCCGACCACGCTCGAATTCATGGACTATGCCACCCTGCAATGTGTTGAGCGGCGTTTTAGCCTGGGAATCCCGGCTGAAGGGAGGGCGGTATTGCTTATCGAAGTTGATGGCGACCGTGATCTGATCGAAAAACAGGCGGCGCGGATCCATGAACTGATCAAGCCGCTCGGGCTCGTACAGTTCCGTGCGGCCAAAGATGATGCCGAATCGGAAGAACTCTGGCGGGTGCGGCGGCTGGTTTCGCCGTCGCTGCGGGATATCAACCCGACCAAGTATAATGAGGATGTTGTTGTGCCGCGCAGCAAAGTGCCCGACATCATCCGCGCCATCGAGAAAATTCAGGCCAGGTACGATATACCGATCGTCAACTTCGGCCATGCCGGTGACGGCAATATCCATGTCAATATCATGATCGACAAGGACATTCCCGGCATGGATGAAAAGGCGCACATGGCGATCCGCGATGTGTTCCAGGCAGCTCTGGATCTGCATGGCACCATGTCGGGCGAACATGGGGTCGGGCTCTCCAAAGCGCCATATATCGAGCTGGAATTGTCTCCCCATCAGATCGCTGCGATGAAAGCGATCAAAGCGGCTCTTGACCCCAATAATATATTAAATCCAGGTAAAATGTTTCCTTGGGAGGAAAATTCACATGCCGCATAACCCGCAAAAAGAGATTCAGAAAGCTTCGCTGATAGGGCGTATTCTGTCGATAGAAGCATTTCTGCTGCTGATGGGTATTGCCTCATTGGTCTACGGGATAGCCAACAACACGACCATGAATATTTTCTGGGGATGCGTTATCATTCCTGGTGTGTTTGTGCTCTATATGGTCCGTAAAAAGGACTGGACAAAGCACTGGCAGGAGATGGAAGCCGAGCATAAAGCGCTTGAAGAGCGTGAAACGCGACGCAAGAGCGCTGCTGACGAGGCCCGAAAAGATGCTGCTGATGGGAAATAACCATGGCACGATAATTCTGGCGTCTGCATCGCCGCGCCGCACTGAACTGATGGCGCTGGCCGGCATTCAGTTCACTGTTGTGCCGGCTGATATCTGTGAAGATGTTTTACCCGGAGAGCTCCCGGCCGATCATGTCATACGCCTTTCGCGCGAAAAGGCCGATGCGGTGGCGGCGACAAATGCTGGCCGCTTCTTCATCGGGGCAGACACGATTGTTGCCCTGGATGGCGCCATTCTCGGCAAGCCGGCTGATGCAGCCGATGCGATGCGGATGCTGTCCGGGCTCTCCGGCAGGGATCATGAGGTCATCACCGGTTTTACTGTTTTTGACAAGGTCAGCGGTGTCCACATCAGCCGCAGCGTCTGCACGGAAGTGACGTTCAAGAAGCTGGAAGAACAGGAGATCGCTGCGTATATCGCCACCGGCTGCCCGATGGACAAAGCCGGGGCCTATGCGATCCAGGGTGGAGCGGTGCATTTTGTCCGCTCGATCAACGGTTCATACACCAATGTGATCGGCCTGCCGATGACCGAGCTGTACGAAGTATTGCAGACCATGCAGGCCATGGATCAAATCGTCCCATGAATAATATCTCCGGCAATCTTGCCAAGATCAATGAGCGCATCCGTGCCGCAGCTGAAGCAGCCGGTCGCGACCCTGCCTCCGTCCGTCTGGTCGCGGTTTCAAAGACCCGCTCGGCGACAGATGTCATTGCGGCATTCCAGGCCGGGCAGACGCTTTTCGGCGAGAATTACATTCAGGAGCTGGTGCCGAAACTGGCAGAGGTGCATGAAGCTGTCCAGTGGCATTTTATCGGCCATCTGCAGAGCAACAAGGTTAAATACATCGCCGGTCAGGTGGCGATGATCCATTCGGTTGACCGCCTTTCACTCGCTCAGGAGATCGACCGGCAGTGGGGTAAACTCGGCAAGAGCTGCGACGTGCTGATTCAGGTAAACATTTCCGGCGAAACCACCAAATCGGGAACGACTGAAGACGGGGCGGTTAAGCTGCTGCGTGAATGCGCCCTGCTGCCGAACCTCAAAGTAAAGGGGCTGATGACGATGCCCCCATTTTTTGATGACCCGGAAGCCGCGCGTCCATATTTTGCAGAACTCCGGCAACTGGCCGAAGCAATTGCCGCACAACGGCTTGCCGGCGTTGAAATGTTGGAGCTTTCCATGGGGATGTCGGGAGATTTTGAAGCGGCTATCGAGGAAGGTGCAACACTGGTAAGGGTCGGGACCGCGATCTTCGGAGCGCGCTGTCTGTTATAGTTCAGGGGGTCGTTTTTGGGCTCGCTGCCGTTTCAGGGAGGTCCATTTCCTCAAGATATTTCAGCACAAAATGCTGGGCAGCTTCAACGGCTCGTGGTATGTCCCATTTTTTCAAATCACGCTCTTCCACCATGTTACTGATCCCACGGATTTCCAGGCAGTCGATACCACAGCGCAGGCACACCTGTACCACCGCAGCTCCCTCCATGTTTTCAGCCACTGCGTTCCAGCGACCTGACAGTTCTGAGCCATACTGACTGGTGCCGCTGCAGGTTGAAACGGTGGCAAAGCGGCCGAGTATAAGGGACACTCCGCAATAATCAGCCAGCTGCAGCGCTTTTTCCACCGCGTACCGGGACAGAGGCAGCAGATTAAAACAGTTCCCTCCCACAGTCACTACGGAGGGGAGATCCATGTAGCGGAGATCTTTCCAGCCATCTGCGGTCGCTACACCGTCATCTGCCAGAACTTCCTCGCCCGCTACAACCAGATTACCGACGACAAGACCGCTGCCGATATACGCTCCCGCACAGCCGGTATTAATGACAAGCTCTGGCTGAAAGCGATCAATCATGATGGCGGCGGCAGCTGCTGCATTAATTTTACCAAACCCACCGGCGCAGACAACGACCCGCAGATTGCCGATAGCCCCCTCGACATACTCAAAACCGCCTGATTTTACCCGGCCGGAATGCTCAAGCGCTTTCTCCAACAGCTCGACCTCCACCGGCACGGCCGCGATAATAACGATTGATTTCATCAATTTTCCCTTGCTAGTGTCAATCTGCTCCGCTCCTGAAAGGCAAGCAGGTCTTCGAGATTGTCGATATCCTGCCATTCAGGGAGCAGGGACACGGTCAACCCTAATCCCTGTGCCGCAGCCAGGCTCTGTTCAAGCACATCAGCCGTGCTCCAGGGGATGTTAACAAAAAGCTGCGGGCAAACCTGCCGCAGTCCGAGCAGATAATAGCCGCCATCAAGGCTTGGCCCAAGCACGATATCCGTATGCGTAGTTTCCAGCAGTTGATAGGCTTGTAGAATATATGAGAACGGCAGGTCAGGGGCATCGCTGCCGATAATGCAGCAGAGTTCACAGTCGTCCGCAAACATCTCCTCAAACGCTCCCTGCATCCGCTGTCCGAGGTCTCCCGGGATCTGGCGACGGGAGCTGCACCGATAACGCTCTGCCATAAGCGGGAGAGAGTTTTTTTTGCAGTCCCAGAAAACAACGGTATCGACATCGCTCAACTGCCGGGTGGTTTTCAGCACATCCTGCAGCATGGATTCATAAAGCTCTGCGGCTGCACGGCCACCGATCGCTGCTGCAAGTCTGGTTTTTACCAATCCAGGCAGCGGTTCGCGGGCGAATACAATCAGCCCTTTTTTCATCGTCGATCAAGCTCAACCGCCGCATAGGCAGAATGGTTATGGATCGATTCAAAATTCTCCGCCTCGACCGAGAACCAGGTGATGTTGGGGAGTGCCGCCAGTCGGGAATGGGCCTCTCTCACCATATCCTCCACAAAGCGGGGATTTTCGTAGGCCTGTTCGGTGACGAATTTTTCATCGGCACGTTTAAGGAGTGAATAAAGCGGGCTTGAGCCGCACTGCTCGATCAGCTCCACCAGATCTTCGATCCAGATGAAGTCACGGTAGCGCACCCGCACGGTCATGACGCTGCGCTGGTTGTGGGCGCCATAACGTGACAACTCGCGGCTGCAGGGGCAGAGCGAAGTGAGCGGTACCTTGATGCCGAGCACGAAATCAAGGTTGCTCGTCATGGAGGCGCTGAATTCACAGGTATACTCCATCAGGCTCTTGGCCCTTGAAACCGGCGCTGTCTTGTCGATGAAATAGGGGAACTGGATCTCGAGATGGGCGCTCTCTGCACCGAGCTTTGATTTCATCTCTTCCAGGATCGTCTCCATCTTGTCGAGGGCGATCTGCTCGCGGTACTTGTTGAGAATCTCCACAAAACGGCTCATGTGGGTGCCCTTAAACTGATGCGGTAGATCGACGTACATATTGATCTTGGCAACCGTATGCTGCAGGGTGCGGTTCTTGTCCATCACCACGACCGGGTAGGTGATGTCCTTGACTCCGACCTTGGCAATCGGAATACGGCGGCTGTCCGGGCGTTTCTGCATATCAGGCATGGGAGATTGAACAGAAGGTAAGGGGGCTTTTTTCATAATTTTACTTCCGGCTTCAGATTGACTTCCAGCACTTTTCCGATCTCGTCCCAGATGCCGTTTCGCCCCTCTTTGGAGAGAGCCGAGAAAGGGAGCAGCATTCCCTTGTCACGTTTGATTGCTGCAGCGATAATTCCCTTCTGCTTGGCCTGTTCGTTTTTAGACAGCTTGTCACACTTGGTCACTACCAGAATAGGGGGGATGTTGTACATTTCAAGCCAGCGCAGCATCTGCAGATCGCCATCGGACGGTTCCCGGCGGATGTCGAGAATCAGCACGACCGCCTTGAGCGATTCCCGGATGGAAAGGTATGACTCGATCATCGGCCCCCACTGTTTGCGCAGTGCCGGCGGCGCCTTGGCATAACCGTAACCGGGAAGGTCAACCAGGATCAGGATGCTGTTGATGTCAAAAAAATTGATCAGCTGTGTCCGGCCGGGAGTTGAGCTGGTTCGCACCAGCCCCTTACGTCCGGCCAGCACGTTGATCAGCGATGATTTGCCGACGTTGGAACGCCCGACAAAGGCCACCTCAGGGAGTCCCGGCGGCGGATAGTCTTTCGGTTTTGCTGCACTTTTTATAAAATCAGCCTGAAATACATTCATCGATATGCTCTCCTTGGAGGGGCATTATAGTAGCCGGAAGCGCTATGATTCAAGCGCTTAATTTGGACTGGAGCTTTTCATCCGCCCGGTCATGATTTAGCCAGTGGTTTTTACTAATGTTGTATGCTATATGGTGGAACAGTGTTATTGCTGTGGTGGTTTTTTTGTATGGATTAGTGATATTATTGTCCAAAAGCGCACTTAGTCGATTATGTGCCCCTGTTTGTCATTCATACTCAAAGGAGGAATCACAGATGGAAAGCGTGAATGCGAAAGACCGTCATGGTCACACCCCGCTGATCAGTGCATCCAAAGAGGGGCTCAAGGACTTTGTCCGCGACCTGCTGCACCGTGGCGCCAACGTTAATGCCGGTAGCGACAAAGGCAAAACCGCCCTTCACTATGCCGCAGCCAACGGGCATACAGAGATTGTCAAGATGCTGCTGGAAAAAGGAGCTGATGCCGACGCCCGCGATCGGGAGGAACATACGCCGCTGATGTTGGCCGCCATATACGGCTGTAATCAGACGGTACAGGCGCTGCTGGATGGTGGCGCTAATCCGGCGCTTAAGACGCCGGCCGGCACGACTGCCAGCCTGTATGCAGAAAACAACAGCCATCCGCTCGCGGCTGCACTGCTGAAGAAGGCTGAGCGGTCTAAAGAGGTTAAAGCCTGATCGAACCCAGCTATATTCTGAAGAAAGAACAGGCGAAAAACTTTGGTTTTTCGCCTGTTCTTTGCTCTTTTCCGGTCCTGACGGCAGCTCTTATAAACAGGATAATTTCCAGCCTGCTAATGCACGCATTTCAGTTTTGCCTGTCCCCCGTCTTCCTTGCGCGTCGGCAGCATATGATTCTGCTCGTCTACGAACACAAGTTTGGGTTCATATTTTATCGCCTCAGCATTTTCCATATTGACGAAACTGGCTATGATCACGAGATCTTTGGGGGCCACCATACGCGCCGCAGCACCGTTCAGGCAGATTACCCCTGAACCGCGTTGTCCTTCAATGGCGTAGGTTTCCAGGCGGCTGCCGTTGGTTACATTCCAGACCGCTACCTTTTCGTAGGAAACGATATCAGCGGCATCCATAAGGTCGCGATCGATGGTAACGCTCCCTTCATAGTGCAGGTCGGCGCCGGTAACGGTGGCGCGGTGGATTTTGCTCTTCAACATAATTCTCTGCATGATTACAACTCCTCTCCAAATACGGTATTGTCGATCAATCTGGTTGTCCCTATCTTCACTGCCAGCGCCAGCAGGGTGCTGCTCCCGGCAACTTCCAACTCATGTAATGTCGCGCCATCACGGAACTCAACGTAGTCAATCGCTGCCGCCGCTTCCTGTTCAATAACAGCCCTCGTTTCCCGGATCAGAACAGCGACCGAGCGTTCTCCGGCTGCATACAGTTCACGTGCACGGGTTACGGCACGGAACAGACAGAGCGCACTCTGCCGCTCAGACGGCGACAGATAGGCGTTCCGTGAACTCATCGCCAGCCCGTCCGCTTCGCGTACAATCGGCATACCGACGATCTCAACCGGCATGTTCAGATCCGCTGTCATACGGCGTATAACCGCCAGCTGCTGATAATCCTTGCGGCCGAAGAGCGCCACGTCAGGACGTACTATATTGAACAGTTTGGTGACAACCGTTGCCACACCGTCAAAGTGTCCCGGACGACTCGCGCCGCAGAGCGGCTGGGCAATATCCTGCACGGAGACTCCGGTCTGGAAACCGTCCGGGTACATCTCCGCCGCAGTCGGGATGAAGACGATGTCAACTCCGCACGCTTCGGCAATCAGGCAGTCCTGCTCAATGTTTTTCGGATAACTGCCCAGATCTTCATTTTTGCCGAACTGGATCGGATTGACAAAGATCGAGAGCACCAGCAGATCTCCCCGTTTGCGCCCCTCCCGCAGCAAGGAGGCATGTCCCTCGTGCAGATACCCCATGGTGGGGACTAAAGAGATGCTCCCCGCGCCGCGTTCGGGAGCGGTCGCAATAGCCTGCATACACATGATACTGTTTACTATCTTCATATCTTCCCTTAGCTGAAGGAATGCTCTATTGTTGGAAATTCTCCGCTTTTGACCTCGGCAACGTACTGTTCGACTGCCGCAGAGATTAGCGGTGCCAGATCGGCATAGCGCTTGACAAACTTGGGCGAATATTTTTCGCAGAGTCCGAGGATGTCGTGGATCACCAGGACCTGGCCGTCACAGGAAGGACCGGCGCCGATGCCGATAGTCGGGATGGTCAGCCCGGCACTGATCTCTGCCGCCAACGATGACGGTATCCCCTCCAGCACAACGGCAAAGGCGCCGGCGTCCTGTACAGCAAAGGCATCGTTCCTAATCCGTTCGGCCTGGTCGTTTCTCCCCTGGACCTTGTATCCACCCATGCGATGTACCGACTGCGGAGTCAGGCCGATATGCGCCATAACCGGGATATCAATGGCTGAAACGGCCCGAATGACATGGGCCATATTATTGCCGCCTTCTACCTTGACCGCCTCGGCGCCCCCCTCTTTGATCATCCGGCCGCAGTTGCGGCAGGCATCCTCGATGCCGGTCTGGTACGACATAAAGGGCATGTCGGCAACCACGAGGGCTTTGGGATCGGCACGAACGACTGCACGGGTATGATACAGCATCTCCTCCATGGTGACCGGCAGGGTTGTGTTGTGACCGGCGACAACAACGCCGACCGAATCGCCGACAAGAATGACATCCACCCCACCGCCGTCAACGAGACCTGCGAAGGGAAAATCGTAGGCGGTCAGCGCCGTAATGCGCTGGCCGTTCTGTTTCATCTTTAAAATATCAGGTATCGTAATTTTCTTTCGCATGGAACATCCCCCAAAAACAAAAAACGCGCCGGAGGGCGCGTCGTGAACGGTCAGATCGGTATCATGCTGAAACACCTGATCTGTGGGGGCCACCCCATCCGTCCCGGTTCGCTTCCGAATCCGTGCGGTATGTAATCTGTTACGAACTGCCAGCAGTAGATCAGCTCCCGAATTGGGTAGCCGTCGTGGCAGGTTGATAAAATATCAGAGACGAATATTTAAATCCAGATATTTATTTTTCCCTATGTATTCCCAATATGTTCAAATCGAACAGGTCAGGCTTTTCATCTGCTCCAATTCCTTGACAACCTCAGCGCTCTGTGCTCTGCGCATCTCCATATTGTCAAACAGTTCAGCCACCATACCGCTGACTGATTCCACATTGCTGCGAATCAACTTGCCATCATCAACCTGTCGCGATGTGGAGTTGACCATTTCATGGGTCATATCCTTGATTGTTTCAATCGCTCTGGCAATGCTCCTCGTCGCTTTGGCCTGGTCCGTCGATGCCGTGAATATCTGGGAGGTCATGGAGCTGATCTCTTCCATCGAGCGAGCTACCAGCTGGACGCTGACCACCTGCTCCTGTGTCGCCTGCTTGATTTGCTTCGTCATTTCGAGGGAACAGCTGGAGCTGTCAAAAATCGCCTTGAGCGATTCCCCTGTTGTATGTCCCAATTCAACGCCGCGGTGCACCAGATCCCTGCTGGTCCTGATATTATTGGCGGCAGTTTTTGACTCGCTCATAATCTCTTCAATGATGGAGGTTATTTCGCCGGTTGAATGGCCGGTCTGGAGCGACAGATTACGTATCTCATCGGCCACAACGCCAAAGCTTTTACCGTATTCACCCGCCTGGGCGGCAATGATGGAAGCGTTCAGTGCCAGCAGATTGGTGCGCTTCGTAATGTCGTTAATAACATTGACGATGTTTTCAATGCGGGTGCTGTTTGCCGCCAGACGCTGAATAGCGTCAAAAGAGAGGCCGACGGAATGTTTGATTTCGTCCAGGGCATTGATCGTTTCCGTAACCACGGCCAGACTCTCTTCAGCCCGCTCTTTTACCTGCTGCGAAACTTCGTGTGAAAGGGCTGCATTCTGTTCAACATTGCCGATGGTGCTGTGGATCTGCTCCATCGCTGATGCCGACTGGTGGACAACTCCCGCCAGATGGTCCAGATTCCGGGTAACCTGTTCAATGGCGACCGAAATCTCGTTGACCGCAGAACTGGTTTCATCAATAGAGGCCATCACGCCTTCAGAAGCGGACGCGATAATAGAGGTTCCATCGGCAACAGAGTCTACTCCATCCCGCAGATTACCCACATTTCGCGAGTACTGATCGCGACTCGCCAGCAGGAATTTGAATGAACTCTCCATCTCCGACGTGAGAGTGTCAATAGATGTCAACAGGTTGATGCGGGTGATTGCGGAGGCCACCTGGTCAGCGAAAAGTAGAATAGTATCGACATCGGAGTCATTAAGGGCGCGGTGACTGTTCTTGTTGTCGATCCCGAAAACCCCGATAGAATCGTTCTTTACAACGATCGGGCAGAGTATGAAACTTTTCGAACGGAGCGGCGCCAGGTTGTTGTGGGGTGGCTTCAGGTGGTAATCTTCGGGATAGCGGGAGATGTCATCAATCAGATACACTTTACGGTCGTTAAAGCACTTTGCGATGACACCGATGCTGGAATCTATCGGCATGATGACGTCGGACGGGTCAAACCCCTCCGTCCCGACAGCGGCAAAGAAGCGGAGCCTTTTACCATCTTCTGCCATTAAAATATTAACGCGCTCGTAGCCAAGAACATCGTGCAGTCCCTCGGCGCAGAGCAGCAGGACTTCTTCAAGATTGAGCGATTTCTGTATCTTGCTGCTGATCTGATGAAAGTTTTTTATATTTCTGTCCAGCACTTTATAGCGATTTTCAAAAATTTCCTTCTGTTCACCAACCTCTTTGTGCAGCACATCGAGTTCTGCCGCCCGTTCATGCAGCTCATCACCGTTTTTGCCAATCATGTATCCGAGGACCGCAAGAACTATAGCCGTACCGCCGCCGATATAGCTGTAAACCGCCAGATGCTCGCTGTCCTTCACGATATCATGGAATATCTGCTCGAAGAGACCAAGCCCGGAATCGTAATAAAAAATCAGCCTGATCACGATCCAGCCGACAGGAGCAGAAATGCCAAGCAGAAAACCGCCGACGGAAAACAGAGTTGAACGCTTTTTCATGGTGCCTTCCTCAAGCCTGTGCCCCTATTTTCAATTTTCGGCAGCAAATTTTTCGTCGATGGAATGACTGATCTCTTCCATAACCTTTTCAGCATCGTCAATATTATAGGCGATAATATTTTTGAGATGCATGTACGAATCAAGATCCATTTTTTCGAAGGTAAATCCGATGCCATTCTCAGCGATACGTGTGACGACACCTTTGAAGTTCACCGCGATTTCCGGAATGGTACCGGTAAGAATAATCGTAATATCTGCTGTTTCACCCCCGGCAAGCTTTTCGTTAGTCACCAGAAACATGCCGGCCATGCTGAGATTTTCAACTGCTCCCTGAAACTGTCGATCGCCGACCACGACGGTCGCTCCGACATTAAACAGCACGCGGGAAAATTTACGGGTACTCATTCACCACCTCCTGCGGTAGCACGCTGCAGCGTTATTAATCGGCTTTACCGGCCGAACCGAGAACTGTTTCATTCTTGTGTTTTACCAGTTTAACCAGCTCCTTGCGCGCTTCACCCAGATATTTGCGCGGATCAAATTCCTTGGGATCCTTAGCAAAGTACTCACGAATTTTAGCGGTTACCGCCAGTCTGCCGTCTGAATCGATATTGATCTTGCAGACAGCGCTCGCCGCCGCCTGGCGCAGCTGCTCCTCAGGGACACCAAGCGCCCCCTCAAGGTTGCCGCCATATTGGTTGATCAATGAAACGTATTCCTGGACAACCGACGAGGCGCCGTGAAGCACAATCGGAAAACCGGGGATACGTTTCTCGCACTCTTCAAGAATATCGAAACGAAGCGGGGGTACCGGCTTGCCGGCTGGAAATTTGTAGGCTCCGTGGCTCGTGCCGATGGAGATCGCCAACGAATCAACGCCGCTCTGTTTCACAAACGCTTCAACCTCTTCCGGCTTTGTATAGGTGGAGTGCTCCGCCGAGATCTCATCCTCTATGCCGGCCAGAACGCCAAGCTCTGCTTCTACCGAGACATCAAACTGATGGGCATACTCGACAACTTTTCTGGCGAGCGCCACATTCTCTTCAAACGGGAGATGCGAACCATCGATCATGACGGAGGAAAAACCGCTATCGATGCAGGATTTGCAGAGCTCAAAACTGTCGCCGTGATCAAGATGCAGGCAGATCGGGATATTGGAACCTGCTTCACGCGCCACCTGCACGGCTCCCATCGCCATGTAGCGGAGCATGGTCTCGTTTGCGTAACTGCGCGCACCTTTGGAAACCTGTATAATAACAGGTGAGCTGGTCTCAACACAGGCGGTTATAATCGCCTGAAGCTGTTCGAGGTTATTGAAATTATAGGCGGGGATGGCATATTTGCCAGCCATCGCCTTGCCGAACATTTCTCTCGTGTTGGACAGCCCTAATTCAGTATAATGAACCTGCCGCTTTTCCATTTTGTCCCCCCTCGGGTGCTTTATTTTGTGGAAACTCACACTGCATTCAGCAAATTTTTGTACTAAACCGTACCTGTATCGGTCCATTTTATTTGGGCATCTTAAACGATACGAGCTGTTTTTAACAGCAAATTTTGCAGCAAATCAGCAATCGGTAACAGATGCTGTAAAGCTTAAAGACCCGTCTCCCGTAAGGTTATATTAACCGCCTTCCTCCGAACTTTAACATTTGCAGCAGAGACAAACGACGAACGCCGTTTAAATTTTTTATTTAATTGTTTTTCAAGGTTAAAGATTCTGTTTCGCGGCAGGGGCGTTCCCGGCAATAATTCCGGCACCGTTCGGAAGCTCCAGCGGCAGCCGCCGCAGATTGCAGGCACCGGCGGCAGCGAGCATCGTCAGCAGCTCGCCCTGTGAATATGCCTGTCCAGCGGGCGTACCCAGCAGCATATTAAGGGAAAAAAGTGCCGGAAACAGCGGTCCGTCCAGTGAATCGTCGAGAATAAACTCCTGCACCATAATCGTTCCGCCCGGTTCCAGCGCAGCCATCGCCTTCTTCAGGATAAGCGCACATCCCTCTGGTCCTTCGCCATGCATGATGTGTGAAAGCCAGGCCACATCGAAAGTGCCTTCAATGCCCTTGCGCAGGAAATCTCCGTCGTTAAAGGTGATGCGGCTGCTGAGCCCGAAACTCCCGATGGTTTTTTCGGCAAAGCCACGGGTGGTCGGCAGGTCATAGACGACCGCACTCAGCTCTGGATTATGTCGGCAAAAATGGATCGCATAGGTGCCGGGGCCACCTCCCAGATCAAGCAGGCGCCGGTGTCCCTCCAGATTTATTTTTGCTACTATCTTCGGTGCCAGCTGCATGGCCAGATTAAACATGCCCATTAAAAAGCTTTCCCGGACCGTCGCTTCTGTGCCGCCTGACATACGCTCCCTGAGGGCGCGACCGCTCGTGACCGCTTCATCGAGATGAGCCCAGCCGGCCATCAGGTGATGGTGATGCATGATAATATAGCCAAGGTATTTTGGTGAGATACGGTTGAGATATTCTGCGGCAAAAGGGGTGGTTCGGTAGGTCTCGCCGCGTTTTTCCAGCAGTGCGAGGGCCGCCAGCGCATTAAGGAGCATGGTCCCGCCCCGGACATCGACTCCGATACGCTCTGCCAGTTCCTGGCCGTTCATTTCACGCTCTGCCAGAGCAGTAAACAGATCAAGCTTCACTCCGGCGTGCAGCGCACAGGCACTCCAGTATCCTCCTGAAAGCTGTAAAAGATCTGCCGGACTCCAGTCATTTCGTTCCATGTCACTCTCCTTTAAAGATCAGCTCGTCCAGATTCACAAGGCTGTCCACCGTTAACGTCGGCTCGATTCCCCACGGATCAAAGAGCGCGTCCGGCGAGCGCTTCAACCATGCAGCGCGCATTCCGGCAGAAATAGCCCCGATCACATCAAAGGGGTTGCTGGAGATAAGCCATGCATCTGCCCCGACAGCGTCCGCCCTTCTCAAAAAGTGACTATAGACAGCCGGGTTCGGTTTAAAAGACTTCATTTCGTCAACGCTTACCACCCCCATGAAGTACTCTCTGATACCGGCATTCCTCAATAATGTCTCCACTGCTTCGGCACTGCCGTTCGAGAACGCGAACATCCTGAAACCGGCTTTCTGCGCCCGGGCCAAGCCTTCCTTTACGTCATTAAATGCCGGCAAGACCTTATATGCATCCAATAATTCTTCCTTATCTACCTGACAAAGCGGGACCTTGTAATATGAACATGTATAGTCGAGGGCATCCCTGGTGCACTGGGCAAAGTTTTGATAATTCTGCATCAAGCCGCGCCGGAATGAATATTCGAGCTGTTTTTCACGCCAGGTGGAGGAAAATCCGGTGGCTTTACTGCCAAGGTGTTTCTCCAGCGCAACGACGACGCCATACGTATCAATGAGCGTCCCATACACATCAAATGCAAGTGTGATAGCCATACAATTCCTCCCATTTGCTATTCATTTTGGAGTTCATTTATTCCCGTTCCAAACCCGAATCCTGGCGCACGATAGTTTCAAGCGAAGCATCCAGCATGGCCCGGCGGCAATCGACGCCGTCGATGCTGCCGGTTTTCAGCTTACGGAAGAAACGGCAGCCGCCGAAGCAGAGCGGCAGATAGGCGCACTCCAGGCATTCCTCATTTTTCCAGATGTCGAGATTATGGGAATGGCGGTAATCGTTGATGCCGTCCGCCAGGGTGCCGACCCGCATCTCTTCCTGCCCCATGAAGACCGGGCATTTGTAGAGTGAACCATCATACCCGACAACCAAATCGTTGGCGAACTCGATCATGCAGGCGCTCGCCTGAAGCTTTTCAGTGGGGAAGCCGCGTCGCATGATTTCATCACGCAAAAACAGATTGGCCTCTACGCTCCACGGCTCACTGCTGCAGGCGCAGGTCGTGGCGTGATCCCCGAGGCCGCTGCCGTCCGCCTTGGGCATAACCGGTGAAAAGCTGATCGCCTTCAAGCGTACCGGATCAATGCCAGCCGCCAGCATGATGTCCAGCAACTCGGGAAAACGGCGGTAGTTGTCTCGGGTGTAGTTGCCTCCTACGTCCAGGGCAACGATATCTTGCACTGCAAGCATATTTTTCATAATAACTTCAAAACTCCCCTTTCCGGAGACAAAAGGACGTTGACTGTTGTGTATATCCGGCGGCCCGTCCAGCGTCGTCCGCACCGCAATCAATCCGAGCGGCAGCAGCTCTTCCACCACGCTGCGGGTAAGCAGCACGCCGTTGGAGAAAATGTTGAAGGTAAAGGCGACCCCCTGTTCGGCAGCCGCATTCTTCAGGCGCATGGCAATTCCGCGCAGCAGATCCAACCGCATCAAAGCCTCGCCGCCGTAGAAATCCACCAGAACATCCAGTCCGTCGGCCATGCGCTCGTTCAACCGTTGCACCAACAGGCCGGACGTTTCCGCACTCATCACAAAGTGCCCGCGAAAAGGGTCTTCAAAACAGTAGGGGCAGGCCAGATTGCACTCCAGAGTCAGAACAACAGTCACCTCGAAGCGGCGGCTCACGGCATTGATGGTGTCAAAGGTGGCTCGCATCTCCTCCCGTTCAGCGGCGCAACTTTCCACCAGCACTCCCAGGCGGACAAAGGTATTACGCTCGTTCTCGGTCAGCTCACCACCATCACTCACCCTGCTCCATAAAGCTTCGGACAGCTCCAGAACGGCACAGCGCCGGGTTACGATCAACAGCAGTCGCCCCGGTTTGTCCAAGCAAGGGTAGATCATGAGGTAGTGTGATAGTTGCAAAACGAGCTCCTTTTACTGATTTATCCGGCTGTGTAGCTGGTGGACGCCGCCCACCAGCTACACGAAAATACTTACAGCTTTGCAGATGCAGCTACCTTGCAACAAGCATTCACAACGTTTACCTCCCCACCTTCTTCCAGCACGATCAAGTCATTGTTTTCTTCAAGCATTTATATCACCTCCTTTTTATTTTCAATATATATGGACAACATAGCACGCTTTCTGTTAATTAAAACGCTCATCCTATGAAATTTCACTACAACTCACATAACCTGCGGGCAATCTTTCTGGTCCTCTGCATGGTCGCCTGTCTGTCACCCTCCGTATCTTGGGGCGAGGAGGTGGACAACGAGGATACTGTAAATCTATTCACTGCGTGGCAGGAACAGGACGTTACGACATCCCGCGTGCCCAAACCGCTCTCCCAGACCGCCGAAAACGTCACCGTTATCACCGCCGCCGACATCCGCTCACTCAACGCCCACACCCTGGCCGACATCCTTGATACAATTCCGGGTATCCAGCTACAGCACAACGGCGGACCGGGAATCGCCGCCTTCACCTTTATTCAAAGCACCGATTTTATTCATACGCAAGTCATTGTGGACGGCGTTTCAATCGCAGCTCTATCGAGCAACTTCACGGATGTGTCCTCAATTCCGGCCCAAATTATCGACAGAGTCGAAATAATCAAAGGCGCCGCCTCATCGTCATGGGGGTCTGCCTTGGGTGGGGTGATTAATGTCATAACCAAGTCCCCGGAAAAAGGACGTGCAATCAGCGGATCAGCGACCGCTTCTATCGGAGAACGCACCACAGCAGATACGAGCGCACAACTGAGCGGAACCGCCGGTAAAATTGGTTATTTTCTTTCCGGCGGTTACCTCGGCTCCGACGGCCTGCTTCCGACCATGCAGATTGGCTCCAATCACGCCTATACCAAATTGACCTATGACCTCCCCAAGCAAGGTCTGCTCTGGGGAACGTTCAGCTATATTCACGGTAATATGGGCGACCTGTATGTGCCAATTCATGACTACGATCTGAAGGAACGTAATATCAAGAGTCAAAAACTGGCTTCGGTTGGACTTCGTTACCACCTTACCGACAGCCTTGAACTCGAAATCACCGGGCGTCATTATTCGCGGTCCGATGATGTTTCGTATTTCAACATAAGCGACGGTCTGCCGTATCTGTGGCAGCTCCCAGATCCCCCATTACCGACAGTCAGTAGCAGGGAGCAGACATACGGAAGCAGCGTCAAGCTGATCTGGCGAGGCAATGACAATCTCCTGGTGGCAGGCAGCGATTATAACCATCACAAAACACAGGTAAACACTGCCGACGGCTGGACCCTTAGTCCTTACACGCGTTCCATCGATCGCTGGGGCCTCTATCTCAACGACACCCTGACACTGGGGCCCATGAGTCTGAGCTCGAGTGTGCGACTTGATCATACCCAGACCAGCGGCGATCAGGTCAGCTACTCTCTGGGAGCCACCTATCAACTAACCGAAAGCACTTTACTGCGCGCTTATAGCGGTCGCGGTTATGGCCTGCCCCAACTGCTTGCAACCGACACTCCATCGGTAAAAATCTGGACCAGTCAGATCGGTGCCGAGAGCAGCGCCATACCCTATCTGTGGGTTAAAGGAACGCTGTTCCGCAATGAAACATGGAATGTTGTGGATGGTTCTAATCTAGACTATACAATTCCCGAGCGCCGCGTCGCCTTGGGTACTGAACTGGAAGTCCGTACCGCACCGCTCTTCAATACTTCCCTGGGGGCTGGCTATACCTTTACCGAGACTACTCGTACCGCTGATAGTTCTTTTGTATATAGCAGTAATATTGCCCGCCATACCCTGAAAATGGCACTGCGTTATGATGATAAAACATACCGTGGTGTGTTAATCGGCCAGTATCTATATTGGAATTCGGCACCGGATGATTTTAGCAAACCCGGCCTTTTATGGGATCTGCACCTCGGCGCTACCCTGCTCAAGCGGGAGAACAGCTCGCTGGAACTCTTTTTCTCCGGCCACAACATATTAAATAGCACTCAGTATAACAGAGACGTTTTCCCTAACGTAGGTCGCTGGTTCGAAGGCGGAGTGAGGGTGAACTTCTGATGAGACGCTTAACTTTCATCATACTCGCTCTGGCGACCCTTCTTCCCTCCCTGGCTCAGGCTTACGACATCCTGATACTGCAGAGCCGCCGTGATCCGGCGTACGAAGATGTGCTGAAAGGCTTACGCGCCGGGCACAACGCTTCACAACGAGTACTCGTTCTGTCCGATTACGCCGAGGTGGACGTCGTACGGATCGTGCGTGAAGATCGCCCCCGAGTGATCCTGGCCGTTGGTGACGCAGCCCTGACGGCGACCCGCAACGTCCGTAACACGCCGGTGGTTGCCGTCATGTCGCTCGGTATCAATAGCCATAAGAGATCACACGACAACCTGACCGGCGTCGGCATGTTAGCTCCGCCGGCACGCTATATCGCCATGTTCAAGGCCATGAAAATCAGGCGCGTCGGCGTGATCTGCAACCCGGCCAAAAGCGGCTGGTATCTCCGTCTGGCTCGTCAGGCCGCCGAGGCTGCCGGTATCGAACTGGTGGTCCGCGAGGTCTCGGCGCCACGCGAATCAATCGAACGCTTATCGACGCTGGCCGGCAAGGTGGATGCCCTCTGGATGCTGCCCGACAGCACGGCGGTCACCAGGGGAACAGTCGAGGCATATTTCCGTTTCGGCCAGGAGCAGAATATCCCGGTGGTCTCCTTTGCCGCCAGTTATCTGGGACTGGGAGCGGCTGCAGTGCTTGAAATAGATCTCCTCGCCATAGGTCGCCAGGCTGACGCCATGGTAGCAGAGATCCTGAGGGGCACTCGCAGAGAGAGCATGTCGCTTGACTTCCCGAAAGGCATTACATTAAAAACCAACTCCAGCGTTTTGAAGCGCCTGAGAATTGCCATTAATGAAGACGATTCACCATTGCAATAGCTGTCAGGGCATGATACCTGTTTTATAAGAAAACATTAAACCCTGTGAGGTGTTGGCCATGCCACTCTGTACCCGATGGTCAAACTTTCGCACCAGCTTCCAGTTCAAACTCTTCCTCATCTTTACCCTGTTAACCCTTCTGATCACCTCTCTGCTGAGTGTTCTGTACATCGTCACTGAAAACCATAAAGCACACCATCTTGCGGCTGAACAGCTCCAACTGCGAACACAGCAACTGGCCGAGTCCATCCGGCTCCCGCTTTATGCCGAAAACCGTGAGATGCTGCGCCAGTTGGCCGAACAAGCGGCCCAGGCAGCCGAAATCCGTGCGGTGGTGATTACCGCTCCAGACGGCAGGATGCTGGCCGGTTTTTATTCACCAGACTATTCCGCCACGGCCGAAAGCATCAGCCAATCGGTGTCAGTACAGTGCAACCCACAGTCAGATTCAGTCGAATCCTCCTTGACCGGCGGCCATGGCACCACCTCCTCCCCGCTCGGCAGCGTGCGTATGGTGCGGGGAACGGCTGACCTGTCACGCGCCCGTCTTCAGGTTGTCATGATCTCCACCAGCGCGGCCATTGCTTTTTGGCTGACAGTCTCACTGCTCTGTCATCTGGTACTCCGGCGGGTAACCCGCTCTTTCAACACACTTGTGTACGGCATAAATGCCATGCAGGACGGCAACTTTATTTCCCGGATAGGTATTGAATCCGATGATGAACCAGGCAGGGCGGCACGTGCCGTCAATAACCTGGCGGACGCATTACAGCAGCGCGATGAGGAGAACAGACGTCTTCAGGAAGAGCGAATGAATCTTGAGCGCCAGATGCTCCAGACCCAGAAGCTGGAGAGTCTGGGGGTAATGGCGGGAGGTATAGCCCACGACTTCAACAACCTGCTTCAGGCCATTCTCGGCAATATTGAACTGGCCTCGATGAAACTCCCCGCCGATGCAGCGCCGCAAAAGTATATCGCCAATGCCATTACCTCTGGCAAGCACGCGGCTCACCTTACCAACTTGATGTTGACGTATCTCGGCAAGGGATTAACGGCCAAAAAAGAGTTGAACCTGAATGAGCTGGTCAGGGATAACACAGAAATGCTCCGGACGACCACTTCGGCAGCCGTTTCAACGGAGCTGCACCTCTCCCCGGAGTTGCCGGCCATAACTGCAGATATAGCTCATATTCAGCAGGTGGTCATGAATCTGATCAGCAACGCGGCAGAATCTATTCTGGAACAGCCGGGCCGGGTCAGGATCACGACCGGCACCCAGAACTGTGATCAAGCATGTCTGTCCGCCAGCCTGCTGGAGGAGAAACCGGAATCCGGCCGCTATGTTTTTCTGGAGGTCAGTGATAACGGCTGCGGCATGAGTCAGGAAACTCTCCAGCGCCTCTTTGACCCCTTCTTTACGACAAAATTTACCGGACGCGGGCTGGGAATGTCGGCAGTTATGGGGATAATAAGAATACACAACGGAGCATTGTTTGTTGAGAGTGAGCCGGACAAGGGGACAACCTTCCGGGCGCTGTTCCCGGTATCCGAATCTGCACCGCCTGCCACAGCTCAAGAACCGGTCATACCCCCGTCGGAAAGCACGATCCCGGAGAGCTCGCTTTCCGGTTTGGTTCTCGTTGTAGATGACGAAAAGCCGGTCCTGAAAATCTGTACGAAGATGGTCCAACTCTGCGGCTTCACAGTAATTACCGCCTGTGACGGCATCGATGCCGTCGCTAAATTCCGCGAACATACCGATGAGATTGCCGTCGTCCTGATGGATCTGACGATGCCTAATATGGATGGTTTAGCGGCCATGAGCGAAATTTACTTGATCAGGCCTGACATTAAGGTGATCATTTCCAGCGGCTTCAACAAAGAAGAACTGAGTGAGCGCATCACCGATCAACCACCGTGCGGATTCATCCGCAAGCCGTACAGCATGAATGTGCTTGAGGCAGAAATGCGGCGGGTCATGCTGACGGATTAACCGGCATGCAATAACCGCCGTCAAACAACGAGTCCTGATTTTTCCCCCCACATTCGCTAACCCTCTCGAAAACCAGTTATACGTAAAAAAGTTAACAGTCCTGAAACATCGTTGTCGCACCTGCCGCCACTCCCGCAGAAACCACCGTCACCAACATTTTAGTTAGACCGTTTAATAACGGTACCTTTTACTTCGAAAATATATCCGTTTAAAATCCATGCCCAAAACCAACGTTCTTTGATAACCGGGTTAAGCAATCCGTCGCCTCCTTTACTTAGAATCGCCTCTTCATAGGCCCTTTGGAAACGCTCATTCTGATTGATTGGAATAAAATTGAAAAGCATGATACCAACAGAACTCCCTTCACCTTCTCCCAGTATCTGATAGTCCTTGCCTTCAACCTGATTTGGCGGTGTCCCCAGAGTGGCTGGCATTGAAACGCAGCCTGAAACAAGTACTGATAAAAAAAATACGATAATTGTTCTTTTCATAGGACCTCCTGGGTACATTTTTTTCTGTTTTTCTGCTTACGCCTCAAGGATGCTCTTTTTTATAATCAGCGATAATCTCATTGAATTTATCTTCTTTAAGGTCTGGTACATTAGCGGACGGGTCCAGCACGAAATATTTACATTTGCCATCCATTTCGTCGTACATTTTTTTACTGTCATCAATATCATATTTTGTCCGGGCCGATAGAATGCCCATTCTGATCTCCTGACGAAGATAATAGGCTTTATCCGGTTCGAAATTAAGTAATACCGCATCAAAATTTTCTGCGTCCGCAATGACGTAGTGCTGACCAGGTTCCACTGTTGTTGTGAAAAAGCCATAACCTCGAGTTGTGCCAATAAACTTTCGATCTAAATAGTTGTCGATATTAATTGCACTTCCAAAGATGGTTGTTCGCCCAATAACCAGTGCAGACTGACCGGCAGGCGGCTTG